>CAZIIZ010000280.1:0-2232 GCA_964539225.1 uncultured Hyphomicrobiales bacterium
AACATTTGAGGATTCGCTCATTACCATACGAAATGGAAAGCTTGCAGATGCTGTAATAAACAATATCGGTCGCCGAAATGCCAGAAGATATAATCCGGTGCTTGGAATTATGTATAATACGCCTCAAGCGACGATAGAATCATTTGTAAAAGGTATAGAAGCAATCATAGCGAATCATCCTATGACTAAAAAAGACAATATTCAAGTGTCTTTTTACTCATATAACACTTCTTCCTTAGATATTCGGGTTGTAATGTTCTTTGATGTAGTTGATTTCCAAGAAGAATTGCGTTCTCGCGAAGAAATAAACATGCAAATCTTCAAATTAGCAGAAGAATTAGGCGTGAGTTTCGCTTTTCCAAGTCAATCTTTATATATTGAAACTGCGGAACACAATCCAATCAAAGCAAAAATTGATAAAGAAATCGAGTAGTAATAAACTTTAAACAATGCAAAACATAGCGGATATTATTCTTTTCTCCATTAGATAAGAATAATATCCGAAGTAAAAATCAATTAGGATATAGCATATTATAATTTGAATTCGTATATTGCGGATAATAATTAATTACAAGCAGATAGTCAAAAAATGAAGAGATATATTACCAAACGATTCCTTATTTATGCACTATTATTGACTGCACTCAGTAGTACATTTATATATTTTGATATTCGCGATAATTCTAATCAAATTAATACTATTATTCAAGCTGAATCAAGCTCAATAATAAATGCAGTAAGCGTTAGTTTGCGGAATTCAATGATTGCATCAGCCAGAACTGAAGATGAAATCATTGCCCAGCTGAATAATTCTGCTTGGATAATTGCGAATAAATTTAAAACAGAGTACTCTAAGCAATCATTAAATTACTATGCTAAAAATTTGGGTTTGGAATTGGTGCTAATTAGCGATGATAATAACGAAATAATAGCTTCAAATTCCAAGGAAGAAGGTATAAAGCTTCCGGAACATATTAGCAAGGAGATTTCTGCGATGATAAAGCATAAATATAAATGGATAGAAATCGGAATAGTCGATACTTTGGCAGAATATGATAATCTTTATTTTTTAGCATTTAATGATTTTGCTGATCATCGAATAATAATACTATCTTTGGATGCAACTAAGCTGTCTGAATATCGAAAAGAATTCGGAGTAGGTCGGCAAATTCAGGAATTAGTGAAAAATCCTGATATTCACCATATTACTTTAAGCGATAGCTCAGGCAATACATTAGCCACAGCTACTCAACATTCTCAAGATGATTCTAATCTTGATGAGGATAATTATTATATAATGCAGGATGTAATTGAAACGCAAGATAGTGCCGACATTACTATCACTTTAGGAATGAATTTGTCCCGTTACGATGCTGTACTTCAGTCAGGGAATATTCGTTCTATTATTATTGGTTCGGCTTTTATCATTTCCAATTTATTCGTATTTATTGTGCTTAATATTCGCAAAACAATGACCGAATTAAAGAAGGAATCTAAAACTATTCGAGAATATAATGATCTGATATTAGAGAATACTTTAGATGCAATTATCGGAGTCGATGCTCAAGGGAAAATTATTATTGCTAATCGATCCGCAAATAGTATGCTTTGCACGGCGGATGAAGAAATAATTGATAAGAATTATACGGATATTTTCGGCGATGATATATTCTCAATATTTAAGAATGATGGAATCATTATCAATCAAGAGTTCGAATTGAAAATCGACGAAAGAAAGTATTTTATATCATATTCCAAAACAAATTTACAATTAAATACTGGAAATGCCATTTCAATAATTGTATTTAGGGACATTAGCAAGGAAAAACAATATAGAGACGAACTGCAAAGGAAAGAAAAAGCATTTGCTTTAGCTAATTTAGCTGCTGGCGTAGCTCACGAGATAAGGAATCCGCTCAATGCAATTAATATTATTGCTCAGAGATTTGAATTAGAATTCGAACCCAAACAGGACAAAGAAGAATATCTGCAATTAGTTCGGGTAGTTCGCTCAGAAATTGAACGATTAAATCGTATCATCAAGCAATTTCTTGAATTTTCTCGTCCTGCTCCTTTAAATATCCATATTACTAATGCGAAAGATTATTTTGATTCAGTATTTAGTTTCGTTAAACAAAGCTATACAAATGAGAATACTTGCCTAAATTATGAGTTAAAAATTCCTGATTCTCTATTAGTGCAATTTAATTTAGCCAAATTCCGTAAGGCTAT
>CAZIIZ010000280.1:2242-4826 GCA_964539225.1 uncultured Hyphomicrobiales bacterium
ATAAGCTGTTTGAAGAAAACAAAGACCTTCAAAATTTAGACAAAATCCGTCAAGCTATTATCAATATCGCTAAAAATTCTTTCGAGGCAATTGAAGATAATAAATATTCGATAAAAGGAGAAATAAACTGTTCGGTCGAAATTATCAGCAACAAAATAATAATTAGAATTCGAGATAATGGCTGCGGAATCAGTACTAATGATCAAGCAAAAATATTTAATCTATACTATTCAAATAAAAAGAATGGTACTGGTTTGGGGCTGAGTTTAGTTAATCAGATAATTAGCGAACACAAAGGAAGTATTCGAGTGAGTTCAGAAATCGGAGTAGGTACGGAGTTCAGAATTGAATTAAATTGTTTAGCAGTCTGTTGAAAAAGTAAGAAATAAAGAGCGGACTCATCTAAATAAATACAAATTAGAATAACGCTTCAAGCAAACTTAAAAAATAACAAAAGCCTGACGAAATATCTTATCAAAATATTCTCGTCAGGCTTTTATTAAATTGATTATTCTCGATTGAATTAATTGCTAAGTGCTTGCTTTCGTAGAAATGCTAATTCCCAGTTGCTCTAAGCGATAACGCAACTTAGCTCTTGATATTCCCAGCAATTTCGCAGCTTTAATCTGGTTTCCATTGGTAATTTCCAAGGTTTGTAGGATTAAATCCTTGGTTACATTGCCCATCAACACTCCGGATTTAGCGATTTGCAATATATGCTCGCCGTCTTTGAGTTCGGCTGGTTTAATTGGAGCTAATTCATGAGTAGAAGTGCTTGCACTACTTGGAGAATTGTGCGAAGTTCCTGTCATTTTGAGGAAACTTAAGGAATTTTTAGAGATTAAGTCTTCGGATTCTAACAGCACAATGCGTTCTATCACATTACGCAATTCTCTAATATTTCCCTTCCAGCCATAGGTTTTCATGATTTCCACAGCTTCGGGAGTAAATCCTTTTATACTTTTTCCGAATTTTTTATTAAAGCTATTGACGAACGAAGTAGCTAATTGAATTATATCATTTCCACGTTCACGAAGCGGTGGCAGAGTCATTCTAGCAACGTTCAACCTATAGAACAAGTCTTCTCGGAATTTTCCGTCCTCGACCATTTGCTCTAAATCTTTATTAGTCGATGCTATTACACGCACATCTACCGATATTTCTTTAGCTCCGCCCAAACGATAAAATCTACGTTCCTGAAGCACACGGAGCAATTTTACTTGCAACTCTTGGCTTAATTCTGCAATCTCATCCAATAGGATTGTACCGCGTTGAGCTTGCTCGAATTTTCCGGTTTTGATTTTTTCGGTAGCTCCAGTGAATGCACCACGTTCATATCCGAACAATTCATTTTCTGCTAATTCTCTCGGAATAGCACCGCAGTTCAAGGTAACGAATGGTCCCTTAGCTCTGCCCGAATTATCGTGTATATAACGAGCTAAAAGCTCCTTACCCGTACCGGATTCACCGAGAATCAGAACAGTAGTATCGTCGGCAGAAGCAACGATTTTGCCCATTTCTAAGGCTTTCATCACTCCATCGGAATTGCCAATTATCTCGCTTGGTACTTCTTCTTTCAATTGCTCTGAGAGTAAATCTACTTGACGGCGAAGATCATAGTTACGCAGCGAACGCTCGACAGATACTTCTAATTGCTCAAGGTCTAAAGGCTTTACGATAAAATCTTCAGCACCGAGCTTCATAGCTCTTACCGCCATTTTAATATCCGAAAACGCAGTCATCATAATCACAGGCATCACATAGCCTTGATTACGCAAATTCTCTAAGATATCCAATCCATTATAATGACCGAGGAAGATATCTAAGAGTATCAAATCCGGTCCGATCAAGCTAAGTTCATTTTGAGCTTGATTCGCATCTAAGAATGAATGCACCTTAGTATATTTAGAGGATAGAATATCTTTCACCGTAGTATTTACTAAGGGATCGTCTTCTATTACTACAATAGTATAATTCTGTAAAGCCATATTTACTCGCCATTATTCAATATTTGCACAATATTAGACACAAATATACATTATTTCAAGCAAATTTTCAAGATAAAATTGCAATATTTGCCAAATTTCAATGATTTAGGCATATTTGAACATTATTAACATTTTTCTTACAAATTATTTTCGTTTATAAATTGTAAATAACGTAATTTTGTAGTCTGTTATCTCTAATTTTATATTAATGCTACGGTAAAATATGTCGCTTCAGAAAGAAAAAATACTTGCGGAATTATATTCATTTCATCGTGCCGGAATCAAACCCGGACTAGCAAGAACTCAATTATTGTTAGAAAGTATAGGCAATCCGCAGACTAAATTCAAGTCTATTCATGTAGCAGGAACTAATGGCAAGGGGTCTGTTTGCTCTATGATCTCTTCAATTCTGATTAGTGCTGGATACAAAGTCGGGCTTTACACTTCTCCTCATCTATTGGAATTCAATGAGCGAATCAGAATCAATGGCGTGAATATTTCCGATGAAGAAATGATTCCGACTTTGGAATTAATTCTCCCAAAAGCGAAGGAAAGCGATTCTACATTTTTTGAGATTACTACCGCTCTTGCTTTTG
>CAZIIZ010000281.1:0-4820 GCA_964539225.1 uncultured Hyphomicrobiales bacterium
ATAATCGGATTATAAGCCGAATTACCAACAGGGAATAAAACTGCACTCGCTCCCATAATAACATTATGTTGCGATCTATATTTATTTATTAATTGTTTTTAGAATTCCTTGTAAATGGCTTTTGAAATGCTTTTTGTTAATAAAAAATATACAAGAATAAGGTAAGACAAACAGAAAGCAAGAGCGAAATTTAAAGTAAATAAATAGTTTTTGCTTGTTATTAATCGTCAATTTTAGTAATTTTGAGTAACAGATTGATTGCTGTCGTGTATAAATAAATATTTGAAGAATTACCGAATAATGCTGAGGACAATTACGCATGGATATTATAAATTACGATAAATTTAAAATGTCTCTATTACGGCTCGAAGAACGCTATAATGATTATTTAAATTCATTCGAGCGTCAAGAATTATTCAATTCGGATAAAGAAGCAATCGCTGAATCTTGCATCCAAAGATTTGAAATATGCTTTGATACTTCTTGGAAACATCTTAAAAAGTATCTTGAGTTCGTAATCGGACTTAGCGATTTGCCGAATGGACCGAGACCGATTTTCAGGATAGCCGGAGAGAATTATCTCATTAATAACGTTGAAAATTGGATTGATTACAATCAAAAACGAATCGACACCAGCCACGATTACTCCGAAGATAAAGCTAACGCTACTCTCGAAGTAATTCCAAATTATATCCGGGACGCAATTGAATTGTATCAAATAATGACAGGCGAAGCATGGCAAATCAACCCAAAATAGACATTGCACCGCAATATTACGAAGCAATTTTGGAAATTCTAAATATGTATCTGCCGAACCGATTAGTTTGGGCTTATGGTTCGAGAGTGAAGTTCTCGGCAAGTAAATATTCTGATTTGGATTTAGTGGCGTTCGAAGCTACCGATTTGCAGATTAGGGATGCTATAGAAGCTTTTGAGGAAAGTATCTTACCGTATAGAGTTAGCCTGATGTCTTGGGAAACACTACCCAAGGAATTTCAAAATAATATCAATGAATGCTATGTAGAAATTACTTCCGCCCATATTAATCAATTTTATGATAATCAGAAATGATAGATGTAATTAATGCAAAATATTTTGAGGATTATACGATACTCCTTATTTTTTTTGATGGGCAAAGCGGAGAACATAGTTGCTCGTATTTAATTGATGACAAAAATCCATGGAAATAATTATATGTACTCAATAATAATTTGGTTCTTTATGAACCTTTCGCAAACGCCGTGTACAAATTTCGATTTGAATTATGCTACGGTCGAGAAAGTTGTGAATAAGCCGGAATTGTTTAAAAAATTAATTCCAAAAGAATATTGGATACCAACCTATGATGATTGTTATCTTCAAAATATTAACGATTTAAAAATTATACAAGTAAACGGATATAGATTTAAGTGTAGTATAATCTATGTAGATTATTCTATTTATCACGGATGGGATATATCAAACAGTATAATCATAGAAGACAATAAAAATGAGGACGAATTTGTATTCTCATTTACATATAATATCTTAAAAAATTATTGGTATCTAACTCATCTTGGTAATAGGACTAAGAGAGCTCTCCCACATGTATATTAAATATAAGAAATTTACAACAAATGTAGGCAAATCGATTTATTAAATAAGGGCAGTAATAATTATGATAAACTTAATATTTTATTTTTTGATAAATCTATGCCAAACTCAGACTGATGTTGGATTGCATAAATTAGAAGTTACGAATATGATTCAGAACCGCATGAACTGCGATTCTGTTAGTAAATATTTTTATTTAAGAGGAGAATATCCATATAATTATGATTTAAAATCAGAATGTCGATTTTTAGATACTCTCAGAAATAACGGATTTAAGATATTAAGAAGTGTTTTAAAATATACTAAAGATAAAGTTAATTCAAAATGGCAATATAAATTTTATAATTTAGTGCGTTTAGACGATCTTAAAACAAAAAGAAGTTACTCGTTTAAGTACATATATGTTGCTGAAATCGATAAATGGCGTTTTTGTCAAATAATAACAAGACCTGTGGCTCATATTAGATCAACAAATAGAAGTCCAAACTAATTATTTGAACAACCCAAAATTTAGATTTCAGTTCCTTTTTGCAAACGAAAATATTACCTTTAGTACTTGCAAGATAGAAGACTAACGAACATAAAATTCTCCCACGCTTGGTAGAGAAATCGAAAAGCGGAAGAGTTTATATAGGCATACAAATTGATATAGTCAATAGTTTGATAAAAACTAAAACAAATGACAAAGATAATAAAAATATACTAAGCCGATTCCAATAGAAATTAATTCTAAAATTAAAATTATTTTTTATAATGCTTCATCTCGAGAATTACTTAGAATGGATTTTGAACAATTTCTTAATATGGGAGGTAAGTGATGAAAATATCAAATTTAATATATATATTTTTATTACAATTTATGGTAATTGTTGGAAGAACTCAAGCTCAGGATAATGATATTGTCATTGATTCGAATTGTATAATTGAAGACTTAGGCGATATAGTCTATCTTGATTTCTTTTCTACAAATACTAAATCTGGAAATATTAAAGCTTCATATCCTAATCTTATGAAATATAAAGGGGTGGGAATTACTCATTTAGCATTTTATAACTCCAATATTGATAATATTCCAAGAGAACTTACAGAATTTTAAACGGTGAAATTAATTAAAATATTTAGATGCGATTCGAATATGAGCAAATTATTCGAAAATCTGTCAATATTCCCCCAATTAAATTATCTAAGTATTGAGGGATGTCAATTTGCAAAATTCCCGGAAAAAGTTGAAGAATCATTTACTCTGCACACAATTTCAATTGTAAATTGCGATTCTGTGTATATCACAAAAGAATTCATCAATAAATGCCATCCTAAAGAAATATTTATTGATAGATGTAAAGCTGTTACATTTGAAAAAGGTATTATACTTGATTCGATAGATCGGTTTGAGCTATATAATATTACTTTAACTGGTAAGTTAATTATGTGTAGCAACTTAGATAATGTACTAAATTCAATTACAAAAGCAGATTTTATTGCTGTATTAGGGGTTGCCGATATTTCATTTCCTAATAATATTTTAGAATCTAGATTGTTATCTTTGTATGGGGCAGATTTAAAGGATTTTGAAGTTCCCATTAATTCCATAATTAATATCTTTGGAATTGAGCATAATCAAATTTCCGTACTTCCGCAATCATTTTATTCCCATAAGGGATATAAGGACGTAGATATATCCAAAAATCTTATTCAAGATTTCAGATTTGATTTATTTGATACTAATACATTTAAGTACAAAAAAGGTATTGACACAGTATTTGAAGAAGGCGATAGTACGAAAGGAATAATTGAAATTATTCCAGCAGACGCATACTACCCGGAAATTAACTTAAGTTGGAATTTCTTGGACTCTATTTGTACTTTTGTTGATACTTCGCTAAATAAAAGCTATCGTATTTATTTAAACTATAATAATCGTAAACTGAAATCAGATTTCGAAGGTTACGATTCATTAAAATACAAAGAATTCAATCCAGAAAAATTAACTTTTACTATGCCCAAAGGAATATTTAATTTGCAATTTCGAGGGAGACTCGAATTGGTCGGATATACTCTAACTGAAGAAGAAAAGGAGAAAATACGAAAGCATTTTAAAAATGTATTTGTTGAGTTTGATGAAGCGGGCAATAACTAAATGAAGATTCATTTCAAATAAATACGAACCACTAATTTTTGAAAAGATACGTCAAAGAATATGCAATCAAATAATATATTTGCAGATAACAATGCCTTCAATAACACGTTTAAGTTTTAACGGAGACAGAAATGATTGATGTAATTAATGCAAAATATATAAAGGATTATACTGTATTCCTTACTTTCTCCGATGGGCAAAGCGGAGAACTTGATTTGTCGTATTTAATTAACGACAAAGGAGTATTTAGTAAATTCAAAGATATAAGTTTCTTTAAAGATTTCAGAATATGTTCTGAATTAGGCACCATTACTTGGCGAGACGAAATTGATATTGCTCCCGAATCGCTTTATAGCAAAGTATCAGGAATACTTCCCGATTGGGCGGAAGCCTAATGATGGTTTACAGTAAAATCTGATAAGGAAGCCACTATTTTTGAAAAATATTCGTCGTAAATTTCAATTCTAATATTTTAGGACAATACTATGAAATTTCCAATTGTATATGAAAAAATAAATTCGAGCGAATTTCCCAAAGGATATTACTATGCCCATATACCAACTCTTGGGCTAACTACTCACGGGAAAGGATTAGATGGAGCCAGAGACGCCGCTTACGATTTAGTAAGTTTGTGGCTGCAAGATTGCGATGAATCCGAAACTGAAAAATATAATTCAGAAGTATTGCTATCAGTTTTGGAGATGTAATAATGCCTCCGAAGCCTAAGGAAGTCGTCCAAAAATTAGAAAAGATTGGCTTTGTAAATATTCGTCAATCAGGTTCGCATATTGTATTCAGACACCCCGATGGACGACAAACTTACGTAGCAATGCACACCAAAGATTTACCCGAAGGTACTTATCGATCAATTCTGAAACAAATTGGAATTACCAAAAATGATTTTGAAGCTAAATAATTCTAATGTGACTCAGCTGTCGGTCATAAATATTTTCGAGCCTTCCGTAATCTATTTTATCAATTAATCTTCATTGCAAAATGAATTATTTTCATTAATTTCGTATTCTTTATAATTTCAGAAACAATGGAACTTAAATGCGATATATATTAGCTTTGATACTTCTAATTTTAG
>CAZIIZ010000282.1:0-4820 GCA_964539225.1 uncultured Hyphomicrobiales bacterium
ATTCATCTAAAATATTTTTTGATAAAGCCGGTGCACCATTTTATGATTTGAATACTAACAAAATAATATATGCATACAATAAAGAAAGAATCTACTTTCCATCTCTTTATAACGAAGATATGACTATGTATTTATCAAGAGGCGTTAATAATAGACCAGGTGTGTTTAAAATTGAGAGTGCTACATCCGGTATAAAAAACACTTCGAATAATGTTGAAAATTTTGTATTGTTTTTAATTGGTAATAAACTGACAATTCCTACAAAAGAAAGCATTGCAAAAGAAATAATGATTTATAATACAGAGGGTGAATTAATGCAACGCTTCGAGTCTTTCGAATCTGATAAAGAGAATCTCTATCTAAATGTATCTTTTCTTAATCAAGGCGTTTACTTCGTTAGCCGAATCTCTGAGAATGGAAGCAGAACCAATTATAAATTTCTAAAGGTAGAATAAGATGAGAAAGATACAGTCTGAACTATGATTTGTTTTCATCTATATAAATAAGATTGTCTGAACCATTGATTAAGCAGATTGAATGGATTAAGATGATTAAGAAATAAAATTATTCTTAAAATCATCTTAATCACCCTAATCAGATAAATCAGCGGTTCAGACAATTTAATCACCCTAATCATTTAAATCAGCGGTTCAGACAATTTAATCGTATAAATTACTCAGACAAATATCTATGAATTCTATTTCTCTACTATTATCTTCTGAATAATTCTATCGCCATTTGCGGATTCCAAGGCTATTATATAGAGTCCACTTTGCACTTTGCTAATGTCTGCATTGAATGAATTCATCCCTGTATTCACTTCTTTCATAGTCTGAAGTTCTTGAACCATTGTTCCATTCGCATCCAATAAGCTAATTCGTACTTTTCCGTCTGAGTGATTAATATATTCCATATTGATTACGTTCTTAGCCGGATTGGGATAGAGTTTCGTGAATTCTAAAGTTCCGCTTTTCAAAGCACATAAGTTTAGATATGATTCTTCTGGCAAATTATTGCAGGCTTCTTCGAGAGTCATTTCGCCTTTTTCGATTTTATCTAAATAACTCAATTCTTTCATAATTCCGGCTCTATATCTTTCGGGCAACTTATTTACTAATTCCTTGCTCGCTATGAACCAAAGTAATAACCTTTGATTCTTTCCATTCCAATCTTTGTAATCATAGCTTACTGTAATTATACGGTTCATGTTTGTAGTGATACTATCCTTGTCTATAAAAACTTCCATTTTCTTTTTTTGATTTTGCAAAGCCGGAAAATTATTCTCCATCCAATTAAATCGCATTTCTATCAGCTTGTTACTAGAATCTAATTCCATTGCTATTCCGGCGAATGGCAATGTAGAATCAATTTTTAAGTTGTTTTCTTGTTCTGTAGTTACTCCAGAGCTACATCCGTAGGATTTTTGAATAGGATAGTACATAAATTGTGTCTTCATAATAATCTTGTCAGTATTAGTATCTAATCCGAGCTGATTAATATGCTTCATCATAGTATTTCTGAAGCTATTCATTAAGACATCGTTATCGTATATCGATTTATCAAACATTGTTTGTGAATCAAAATAAGTAGTATCGTTTTTTTCTTTCATACCGAGTGTTAGCATTTCCTCTTTGTTCAAATTCAAAAGAGGTAAATTTAGCTTAATAGGATCTTTTTTCTCTTCTTTTTGAGTCCAAGCATCTAAATACTTTCTTTGATTAAAACATGCTTCCACTAAGTATGATTTAGTCGGTGTCATATCTTGAACTATTTTGTTATCTATTAATTTCTTTAGCTTGGTAACTATTTCTTTGCTTTTCGGATACCAAGCGATAACAATTGATTTCGTTTCTCCGATGTTTTTATTGATAATGACAGGAAACATAGTCTTAACTAAGACATATTTTATAGTATCTAATTCTAATATCATCGGGCTATCGCATTCGTCATGATATATATACGTAATCTTTTCAATTGACATCATGAAAGCATTAACTGAATCCAATTCTCGGATTAAATTATCCCGGAATACCCATTCTGGGGTAAGTACTGCCTTGAAGTTATCCGGCTGAATTTTGCCTTTCGAATTCATTCTATAGATTGCAATTGGGGATTCGTCAGTAGTATTAGCTTCCATTTCCAATTTATCATATTTATAAATATTCACTTTATACTTTTTGCAACTATCCTTCAATGAAAAACAGTAATCGTATTTGGCTATTCCCGGTATATTATTTTCTGGTTTAGTATAATTATACTTCCGCAAATCATAGCCCCAGAAATCTTCTATACTATAGAAATTACTTTTCATTTTAGCCGTGAACTTATCTCCATCCATCTTTATCCCCAGCAATTTGCCGAGCTTATTGTTATATCGGAGGATTGGGATCTCGATATTATCGTTTTTATTATCTATCATTCTCAATATTTGCTGCAATGAATCGGCTGTAGTTCTCGGAGTATCATTCTCTGTTTTGCCACTGTTGAAATTCAATATATAATTTCCGCCATTGATAATATTTTCATCTTCATCATCAGTATCTTCAACTGTAGAATTTTCTTCTTTTGCGGTAGAATCTTTAATTATGTTATTATTAGATTCGGTTTTATTTGTCGATTCGAATCGGCTTTCAGCGATTCGAGTTTTAGCTCCTATTTCGGTTTTATTTGCATCGAGCATAAAATTAGTGCCGAGCAAAACGAGCATCAGGCATGTGCTAATTATACTTCCCATTATTATTCCCTTTTTAAAATTGAACTTTGGATTAGTTATTTGAGCTTCGTCGCAATTGCCCATAATACTCCGGAGTTCGATTTCGGACAATGGCGAGGTCTCGTTATTAATAGCTTTCGCTTCATTTATATATTTTGATAGCTTATCCATAAACTAATTCTTTGGTATCTGTGATAAAATCATTTTCAGCTTTTAAAATTTCAGCGAGTTTCTTTCTGCCGCGGTATAATCTTGCTTTCACGTTTTCGATATTTGAGCTTTGAATTTCCGCAATCTCTTCGCGGGAATATCCCATAATATCGAAAAGTATTATTGCTTCTTTCTGCTCGAATGGCAATTCGTCTAAAGCCTTGTATAAATCTTGAATCTCTAAGGCTTTATCTGCCGTTATATTTTCTGATTTATAGAAATCGAAATATTCTAATTCCTTCAGCTCGTGTCGGCGTTCTTTCTCTAAATTTTTAAAGAATATTCGCTTGCAAATCGTAAACAGATAGCTTAGGAACGCAATATCAGAATTTATATTCTCGAAACTTTGGTATGCAGCAGCGACAGTTTCGCTCATTAATTCCTTAGCTTCGATTCGAGAACAAGTCAATACGAGGCAATATCGCCACAAATTGTCTTGCACCGGATTATAAAGTTCTAAAAACTTATCTTGCTTAATTTTGAAATCGCTGATTTTCATTCAATCAATCATTATTTAATTCAATAACCAAAAGGGAAGTGCAAAATAAGAATAAAAAGGGGACAAACAATGCGAATTTATTTTTACACTTCAAATTTCAGACATCGGGCAGAGCTTGGACATCGAAGATTGAAAGAATTATTTATAATTTGTTTACGAATTAAATTTCGCATAACTTTGTAAGTATAATATAAGTTGTTAAATCATTTATGCGAGATTGTCTTGACTTTGACTTCCAAACAATCGAATATGCTATATGTGTTAGTCGTCGGACTTTGCTTTTTGCCATTTATTTCTCCGGCGATTGCTCTATTCATTGGCTTGCTGTTCGCTTATTTAAAACTGCCGAATAAATCGTTCTCGAAGCATAAAACTACGGCTTTGCAAGCATCAATCGTATTAATGGGCTTCGGGATGAATCTGACTCAAGTAATAAATACATCCAAAACCGGATTCACCCTAACCGTAATTTCTGTGATTTCTACTTTGCTAATTGGTTTATCGCTTGCGAAGTTATTCAAAGTTGATAAAAATACGGGTATATTAATTTCGTCAGGCACTGCTATTTGCGGCGGAAGTGCGATTGCGGCAATTGCTCCTGTGATTAATGCAAAAGATTCACAGATTACATTTTCGTTGGTTGTGATTTTCGTATTGAATGCGATTGCCTTATTTATTTTTCCAATTATCGGACATTTGCTAAATCTGTCGCAAGAGACTTTCGGCTATTGGGCAGCAATTGCTATCCACGATACAAGTTCAGTAGTCGGAGCTGGAGCTTCGTACGGTGCAAAAGCTCTTGAAATTGCAACAATAGTAAAATTAACTCGTGCTTTATGGATAATTCCATTATCCCTGTTTTTTGCCTTTATGAACAAAGAAAACAAACAGAATAAAGTCAATATTCCTTGGTTTATCCTTTACTTTGTAATAGCGATTATTATTGCGTATTTGTTGCCGCAATTCGCAACTGTTTTCGGAGCATTATCTTGGTTAGGCAAAAAGGGAATGGTGCTTGCTTTGTTTTTTATTGGTTCGAATATGTCGATCGCCGAAGCAAAACTTGCCGGAACTCGGTCATTTATGCTTGGCATTACTTTATGGTTCGTCATCAGTATATCAACCCTTTTGCTGCTGAATTATTTATAGATATTGTCTGATTTGTAGTAGTTTTGGGACATCTATAACAGTAAGATTGTATCTATCGCCAGCTTATAGTTACTAACGTTTAACGGCTACGCTGTATAAGATTAACTTTTATCTTTACTCCGTTAGGAGTTAAACGTCAGTAACTAAATGAACTTCGGATACTTCCCCCAACTCAGTAGCTAACCATTACACACATCTCTGGCAATACCGATGAAAACTGTCATTCCGGTTTTGTGAGTCTTCGAGCAA
>CAZIIZ010000283.1:0-4815 GCA_964539225.1 uncultured Hyphomicrobiales bacterium
CTTAGAAAAAAACTCCTTCGATACAAGATAGCGTCGAAGGAGTTTATTATAATTACCATTACAGAAGAGAAATTATTCTAAATAAGTGTATCCGTACAATCCCGAACGATAAATCGCAAGGAATTCTTTGCCTTCAGTCGGAGAGATTACGCCTTGTTTCACGGAAGTAGTAACCCAAGTTTCCATCGTACGAACTAATTTTTTGGCATCATATTGCACGTAGTCCAATACTTCTGCGACTGTTTCGCCGTCAATGATTTGCTTAATCTCATATTCATTGCCCTTGACTATAACGTGAACGGCATTAGTATCGCCGAATAAATTGTGCAAATCGCCGAGTATTTCTTGATATGCCCCGACTAAAAACACGCCGAGATAATAAGGTTCGCCCTTTTTCAATTCGTGCAATTATAGGAAGTTTGCATAATCACGCAAACCGATAAATCTATCAATTTTACCGTCGGAATCGCAAGTAATATCCTGAATAGTAACCGAATGAGTAGGCTTTTCAATTAGTCTATGAATAGGCATTATCGGGAAAATCTGATCAATTGCCCAAGCATCAGGTAGAGATTGGAACAGCGAAAAGTTGCAGAAGTATTTATCGGCAAGCATTTTCGACAATATCCTTAATTCTTCCGGAATATGCTTTAATTCGAGTCCTAATCTATTAATTTCGTTAGCTATGCCCCAAAATAATCTTTCAGTCAATGCTCTTGTTTTCAAATCAAGCATACCGAGACTGAACAGATCGAGGGCATCTTCACGCATTTGCAGAGCGTCGTGCCAAGACTCTAACATATTCGACGGAGTAATCATCTCGTGGATTTTATATAATTCTTGTACGATTTCGTGGTCAGTATCTGTAACTTCGTAATCATAATCCCACCGAGGAAGCGATGCCGTTTCTAATACGTCAAACACTAATACCGAATGGTGAGCAGTAAGAGAACGTCCGGATTCTGTGATAATATTCGGATGCGGCAAATCATTCTTCTCGCAAGCATCTTGAAGCATCGAAATTGCGTCGTTTACGTACTCCTGAAGGGCATAATTGATACTATGCGGACTTGTAGAGCGAGAACCGTCATAATCAACGCCAAGACCGCCTCCTATGTCCACATATTCAACATCACAACCCATTTTCTTTAATTGCACATAAAATTGAGAGCATTCGCGGAGTCCGCTTTTGATTTTGCGGATTTTGGTGATTTGACTTCCGAGATGGAAATGAATCAATTTAATGCAGTCCATTACTTTTGCATCTTCAGCTATTGAAATTGCATCCAATAATTCTGCGGCATTAAGTCCAAATTTGCTTTGATCGCCGCCGGATTCTTCCCATTTGCCTGAGCCTGAGCTTGCTAATTTAATTCTAATTCCGATGTTCGGTCTTACTTTTATTCTTTTAGCAATTTGAATTATCAGCTTTAGTTCGTTTAATTTTTCAACGACGATAAATATTTTCTTGCCCATTTTTTGAGCTAATAGAGCAAGTTCGATGAAATCTTCGTCTTTATAACCGTTACAGATTATCAATGCTTCTGGATTAGTAGTAATCGCCAATACTGCATGCAGTTCGGGCTTTGATCCGGCTTCGAGTCCGATATTGAACTTCTTGCCGTATCGCATAATTTCTTCTACCACGGGACGCATTTGATTAACCTTAATCGGATATATATTATAGTATTTGCCTCGAAAATCATATTCGTTAGAAGCTTGAACGAAGCATTTAGAAATGCTCTCGATACGATCGTCTAAAATATCCGGGAATCTAAGCAAAACGGGCATCGACACATCTCGAATTTGCAATTCATCTATTAATTCCTTCAGATCTATTTCGCAACCTTCTTTTTCAGGCTTTACGACAACATTTCCCTTGTCGTTTATTGAGAAATATCCACTGCCCCAGCCGTGAATATTATACAATTCGGCTGAATCTTCCATTTTCCATTTCCTCATTATAATTGCTCCTAAAGTTACAAATTCACAAAACACAAAAATACAAAAACTAATTTATTAAATTATAAAGAATTATTGCACTAACAGCATACATTAACGCATAAGTAAAACAATTCTTTTTTTCTTAGTAAATTTCAGATACTATTCTTAATTTTGCGTATATAATTTAATTATAAATTGGAATATTTACTCAAAGGAAATTCAAAGATGATTACTCTAAACGTCAATATAGATCATGCCGCTACATTGAGAAATGCACGAGGCGGCACCGAACCTTGCCCTATAGCCACAGCTTTAAAAGCAGAAATCGCCGGAGCTACCGGCATCGTATGCCATTTGCGAGAAGATCGCCGACATATCAAAGACAACGATGTTTACCGTTTGCGGGACTTAATTCAAACTCGATTAGACTTAGAAATGGCAGCAAATGACGAAATTATCAATATTGCTCTTGCCATAGTGCCGGAATTGGTAACCATTGTTCCCGAAAAACGTGCAGAATTGACTACCGAAGGCGGACTAAACGTGAAAGCTGATTTGGAAAGATTTAAAAAATTAACTGACAGAATGCACGAAAAGAACATTGAAGTTAGCTATTTTATCGAACCCGACAAAGCTCAAATTGATGCGTGTGCGGCGATAGGAGCCGATTTGGTAGAAATTCACACAGGCACTTATGCTAATTTATTCAAAACTAATCCAATGCAAGAATTAGAACGTATCAGAACTGCCGCAGAATATGCTCATAGTTGCGGATTAATTATTGCCGGCGGTCATGGGCTTACTTATTCTAACACAGCAATGCTCTGCCAAATCAAAGAATTCAGAGAATTCAGTATCGGGCATTCTATCCTTGCCCATAGCGTATATACCGGTATCGAGCAAGCAGTTAAAGATATGCTTAATATTATGAATAATGCTTGCTTAGGCAGAAAACAATAATAATTTAATCGCTATGATAAACATAATACTATATTTTTTAATGAATTTATGTCAGTCCCATTCAGAGGTAGGGCTAAACAGAGTAGAAGTTACTAACATGATTCAAATCCGGATGAGTTGTGATTCTGTAAGTAAGTATTTTGACCTGAGAGGTCCTTATGCTTATAATTATGATGTAAAATCTGAATGTCGATATTTAGATACTCTAAGAAATAACGGATTTAAGATAACAAAAAGTATGTTAGAGTATTTTAAATGGAAAAAAAATGGAAAATGGTTTCATAAATTTCAAAATGCAGTCATGGTTGTAGATCTCAAAACAAAACAATTGTATATATTTTTCTTTACTTATGTACCCAATATTGATAAATGGTGTCTAACTACTATTAACAAGCATAGGTTTTAATCAATCCGACTGCTCCTCATTTAGGTTTTGCTAAGTGAGGAGCAGTACAATAATAAGAGCTATTACCAATTTCCATAGGAATGAATATATGTACTCAATAATAATTTTGTTCTTTATGAATCTTTCGAAAGCACCGTGTTCGAATTTCGATTTGAATTATGCTACGGTCGAGAAAGTTGTGAATAAGCCGGAATTGATGAAAGAATTAATCCCTAAAGAAGATTGGATACCAACTTTTGATAATTGTTACCCGCAGAATATTTTTGATTTGAATATTATTCAAACCAATGGATATACTTTTAAGTGTAGTAAAATCTATGTAAATTATTCTATTTATCATGGATGGGATATATCAAATGGAATTGTTCTTGAAGATAAAATTAATTGTGAAGAATTTGTGTTTAGATTTAAATACGATATATTAAAAAGTAATTGGTATCTAACTCATCTTGGTAATAGAACTACGAGAACTCTCATACATGAATATTAAAATAATATAAGATATTGGCAATGTAGGCAAATCAAGCCCCGCCACGCTAAAAACTTGGCTTAGACATACAAATTGCCATTAAATGCGGAGTATGGACTAAGACCGTTGTAAAACTCAGCAACCTTGCCTTTGTCATTCCTGCGGAACGAGTCTTCTAGTGGATGCAGGAATCTATAACACTTGTAATAGTAATGATTTACGGATAGCAATATATTGATATGTATTTCTAGCTTTATTATTGAAATATCTTTAAATTGACTTTTGCAACGGTCTTGGACTTTGCCAAATCTGGAATTTTATAGAAAGTCAGCTGTTCAATATCGGCAAAATGTTGAACAGTTAAGCCATAGTCTGAATTATTGATTAATATGATTATGGTGATGAAGATGATTAAGAGAATAGAATATTTTAAAAATCATCTTCATTAGTAGTGCAGACAATTTAGGATAAGTGTAAGCCAAAAAAGCCTTCGATTAGATATTTATCTATCGAAGGCTTTTTGATTTTTTATTATCGAATTTAATTAAAAACGATAATGAGTAAATTGACTAATAGAAGAGTATTAATCGACTTTTACCATTTTAATTTGTTGTACATTTGTGCCGGATTTGATAATGGCATTGTACATTCCTGAAGATAAATTACTTACATTTATGTGAAGTTTATTTACGCCTTCAGTCAAAGAATTAAAATTGAAATTAGCTACGTTAGTACCTTTTAAGTCAAATAATTCAATGCTAACCGCAGAATTACCTTGGTTGAAATAATTTACAGTAGCTTCGATTCTAACTGGTTGAGGAGTGATAGTAAGTTCAGTATTAGAATTTTCTACTGAAGATATTTCAGCTTTACCATTAGCTAAATAAATTCCATTGTTTGAATAAGTGAGGTAATGAACATTTTCGCCAGAAACTAAATCAGTTAATTTGCTGAATGCTATAGTATATTGCAAATTAGTAGAAGCGTTTAATAATTTTACTTCTAATTCATCGCCTTCGATTGCACCGTCTTTTTG
>CAZIIZ010000284.1:0-4814 GCA_964539225.1 uncultured Hyphomicrobiales bacterium
ATCTAGCAGCCGATGCCATGGGGTTTGTTACCATATCATAATAGGATAAGATATGATGTTTCAATATATTTTTTTGAGTTTGTATTATAGAAGCTAGGTCAATTAGCTGTTAGAAGCGGATGCTATGGATGGTATAGTGCTTTCTGATGCGATGTTCACTCTTAATAAGTCTAATTTTTTTGGGTATTTTATTAATTTCAGAGATAGAAATGTGATTCGCCCCTTTACTCAAGGGTTAAAATTAGGTTTAGCATTTAGAGATGCGATACCTTCTTTATTTGATATTACTAAGGTAAATGAAAACAATAAATCAATGTTTATTAAAGCTGTTGGATCTGAAGAACTATACAATGCAATCATGAAAAAAGCTTCTCAAGAATATGTATTGAAAGTCGCTCAAAAAGGCGTAAATGAATTTATCGAAATGAGAAAAAAATATTTACTGTATGATTAATTGGGTTGAAATAATATGGTAGGAATCGGAAACGACTTGCACAGATTAGAACAGGGAAGACCTCTGATAATCGGTGGAATAAAAATTGAATCAGAAATCGGATGCGTTGCTCATAGCGACGGAGACGTTTTATTGCACGCTCTAACTGATGCTTTGCTCGGTGCTATTGCCGGTGGCGATATTGGCGAATTATTCCCGGATACGGATATGAAAAATAAGAATGCCGATAGCAGAATATTTGTCGAAAAAGCTTTAGAGATGGTAAATGCTAAAAACATGAGAATTGTCAATATTGATGCTATTATTATGCTACAGATGCCCAAGCTCTCGCCTTACAAAAATTTAATCAAAGAAAATGTAGCTAATATCTGTGGTATATCTTCAGATTCTGTAAATATAAAAGCCAAGACCGGAGAAAAATTAGGGCATATCGGGAATTCGCTTGGGATCGAATCATTATGCGTTGTGCAATTAGAGAAGATCAGTTAATGTGAAGTATTTCTATTCAATATTGTGCGGTGTACTCCTTGCCTTTTCGTCTATTTTGGCCGATGAGGCTTTTCCAGTATCTTATTCGATACAAGAAGTAATAAATAACGGGAAAATTCTCAAAGCTGATAATCAATATAGCTATATCTTGAAAAAATCTTTTGCTGATGTGGAATCAGTTTTGCACATAAAGAATGAAAACTCTAAAAATTCTTTACAGATTGTGCAATTAAGCAATATTAAAAAAATACTGAATTCTGCGATATTTAATTCAGGCTTGTTTATTGTATATCCAGAGAATGAAAAAATATATGCTGAATATATTGATACTAATGGATTCAGAAAATCACGCATAATGTTTGCAGATTTAGTAGCTTCCAATCCGATGAAGTTCGTGATTATTGAGCAAAAAGCGGATTGTATGTTGGCGTTAGTTGATAGAAATTTATACGAATTGTGCATCCGTCATGACGAAATAACAATTGAGAAAATAGCAGAAGAAGTAAGCAGTGCAAAGTATTTGGATGGCAAGCAAGGAATTGTATATGTGTCGCTCAATCAATCCGGAGCGAATTTGTATTATGTGAACGATAAATTCGAAACTCAAATAATTTCAAAATTATCAGCCTACGAAAATGTGCGATTATGGGCTTATGGAGATACAGTAGTCGTCGCATCAGGTAGCGAATTTGCTAAAAGTACCTTAATGCAAAGTATTACTCTAAATCATGGAATAATATCGGAGTCTTGGATAGAAACGAATTATGAACATCTGCAAGTGTCGAAGGATAATGGCGAATTGATTGCAGTATATCTCAAAAATGCAGGTAATTATTTCCTACAAAAACAAAAATTATTAACCGGAAAATTGATATTTTCGCAAGAAATAAACGAAAAACTGATTGAGCCTTATTTAGTTCAGGAATATAATAATCAGGTTTATGCAATTTTTCGGAATGGTTTGACAGTATTTGACCCAAATGGCAATATTTCCTCGTCTGATTTTTTGCCGATAGGAGAATACATCAAAGAAGGTATGACCATAGAATTTGATAAGAATAAATTGCTAATCAGTTCAGATGATTTGACTCTAATATTAACTCCAATTGATAACAGACTCTGGTTTGTCGATAAATATTATCAGCAAATTGGGAGATTAGCTATTCCGATTTTGCTTACAATAGCATTGATAGTATTATTTCAATTGTATAGACGGCAAAAGCGTATGCTGGATTTATTGCAAGAGCAGTCAGTGAGGGGAGTAATCTATCATTTGGATAAATCCGGCAAAATGCTCAGAGCAAATGAGTCTGGGAAAGGACTATTAAGCATTACCGCTAGTGTGCCTAAACGCAAGAATTTTGCCTATTATTGTATTAATCCCAGTTTGGATCAGCTAAAAGAATTTGTAGTTAACGCACTGAATAGTAGAGACTCAATTCACCAAAAAATACTCATTAATACCGGAGCTGATGCTAGAGAATGGATATTTAGCGTGCTTCCTATTCATAATATTGCCGGAAGATTCCGTGGATTGGTGATTACCGGGATTGATATTAGCGAAGAATTAGAGAAAAAACGTTTGAGCAATTGGGCTTCGTTAGCTCACGATATGCAAACAAATTTATCGACTATCCGATTGAATGCCGAACAATTAAAAATTGAAAATGACGACGAAAATTATCTGCGAAAGACTAAAATAATTCATCAGGTAAATGTGTTAATTCACAGAGTGCGAGATATTGTTACTGTTGGCAGGACTAATAGCTTGGATAAGCAATTCTATGATTCCTCTGATATATGCAAAGAAGTAGTTTCTGAATTCGATTCAGCCCTGTTCCCAAATGTCGTTTTTCAAATTGAGACATCGAGTATAAAGGTGTTATGCGATAAACCTAAAATGGTGCGAGCTTTACGCAATGCAGTCGAAAACGGTATTCGTTCGCTGAAAGGCAATCAAGGCACAATTAAATTAAGTAACTCGTCGGACTATAAAAACGTCTATTTTAAGATTAAAGATTCAGGCGTGGGAATGGACGAAAAAACAAAAGAAAAAATGCTGACTCCTTACTTTACAACAGGAGCTAAAGTAGGCGGTTTCGGCATAGGAACGATGATAATGCAACACGTAGCCGAATTGCACGGCGGCGAGATAATAATTAATAGCGAGACAAATAAAGGAACGGAATTGATATTTTCTATCCCGAATTATTCTGCGACGATGAACAAAAAAACAAATACAAACAAACTTTTCGTAAGAAAGAAAGTAACATAAAAAAATGATAAATAATGCAATAAAAGGCAAAAGATTGCTGTCTATAGATTTCGGTATGAGAAGAATTGGTTTTGCTGTGTGCGATGAGTATCATATTGCAATTCGTCCAGTAACGACTTTATTTAATGACGAAAATTTAGTATTAAACCTAAAGCAAATAATAGAGTCTGAAAGAGTCGGGGCAGTAGTTATTGGCGTACCGGTCAGGAATGATGACAAAAACGATGCGTTGATTGAGAAAATTAATGAGTTCGCATTGCTAATTAATACAGAATTCAATCTGGAAGTCTTTCGGCACGATGAATTTATGAGTTCCAAAAAGGCAAGCCAAACTTTGGTAGAAATAGGACGAAAGAAAAGTAAAAGAGCAATCAAGGGAGAATTAGATAAAATCGCAGCTGCAATTATTTTAAAAGAATTTATTTCTGAAAATGAGTAATAATTAGAAAAAATAAAATGGAAAATTATATGAAAAAATATATGTTTTATTCGCTTTTATTCGTTGTGTTGACAGCAAGTAGTACTTTTGCTCAACCGAATAGAAGACCGAATGCTAATATCGGAAGACAAAGAGCCGTGTTTACTCAAAACTTCTTTATGCCTAGCGAATCTGGTGATTCGATAAAAGTAACGAGCCTAGTCAGAGTTAATTATCGTTCGCTTTTATTCAAACGAAGCAATGCTGAAATAGCCAATTTAGGCGAATATTATTCTATCATAAATATTGATGTAAATTATAAAAATAGCGAAAGTATTATCAAAGGCAGAATAAATTATACAGATACAATTTACACACATTCTTTGAATGAAATATTAATAAATAATTCTTTCTATGTGCGTAGCCTGACTACAACTTTGCCTGCTGATGATTTTATTTCTCAGTTTGAATTAATGGACGAAAATAGAAAAACTATTGCCTCGGTCAAAATGCCGGATGTGAAAGGTACAAATCTGAAAAAGACCGAGTATTCGTTAGCTCCGATTATGGCTTACGGGATAGGCGATGAATATTTTGCTATGGTGTTGGATTCGGCTCTTGATTTCAGAGCGGATAATTTATATTTATTTGTGCCATTTTGCTCAGATAAAGAAATAGACAAAATCTCGTATTCAATTAATTGTAATGAAAAGAATCAAGAATTCGGCTTTACTTTAGGAGAATTGTCTAAACAAGTCGGCACGGCAGAGATAATTAATTCAAGTTTGAGTTTTGGTAATCAAATTGGTGATAATCAACTTACAATGATTAATTCGACTAAATCCAAATTACTTAAAATTAAATTGAATAAAGAAATTACTTTGCCCGGTAAGTATGAGTTAAGTTATAAAATTGCTAATGCTCCGAGTGAAGTAATCAGCAAATTTGATATAGTTTATCTGAATCAGCCTATGTCGCTAAGAGATAAAAAAAATGCTTTATTGGCTATGCAATATTTAATGACTGAGCAAGAATATTCTGATTTGAAATCTGCCGACAATGATAAGTTTTACGACTCATTGAATCAATTTTGGACAAAGAAAGACCCAACTCCAGAAACTATTTATAATGAAGCTATGGCTGAATATTTCCGCCGAATTGATTATGGGATGATGTAC
>CAZIIZ010000285.1:0-4811 GCA_964539225.1 uncultured Hyphomicrobiales bacterium
ACGCCTGTTACGCCGGGACTTTCCACCGATTATAAATATTCGGTAATTGTTAAACAAAATGGCTTCTATTACGAATGGAAGCTCGTTCGCTCTCCTATAGTAGCTACAGTGTTAGCAACAACTGGCACTGCATCAGCTGACTATACTTCTCTGAAATCTGCATTTGATGCAATCAATGCCGGAACTCATACTGGAACTGTTCAAGTACAAATTAGAAATAGTTCTACGGAAACAGTTGCATGTTCATTAAATACAAATGCTTCATACACTTCACTTAATATTTATCCTACCGTTACTGGCAAAACAATTAGCGGTGCGATTGCAAGCAATGGTCTTATTGAATTAAATGGAGCTGACAATGTAACTATCGACGGACGTTTGCATAATACTAATGGTGATATAACAGGTACTGAAGTAAATTTGACTATTTCAAATACAAGTACTTCTAATACACAAAAAACTTCCGCACTATTATTTGTAAATGGAGCTTGCAGTAATACCGTAGAATATTGCAATATTAAAGGTTCGTCTCCATATTCTAGTGCAGGTATTATTTATTTCTTTAATAGTGTGGCTACAACTGGTAATAATAATAATGTTATAGATCATAATAATATTACTAATGCCGATGGAAGCCGTCCAGTTAATGCTATTGCTTCATGGGGTGGATTCGAAAAAGATAATTCTACGAATACTATCAGTAATAATAATATTTACGATTTCATTAATCCAAGCAGTAATTCTTATGGTATTAATCTTACTCAGAATAATACAAATTGGACAATCTCGGGGAATAGCTTCTACGAAACTACAAGTTTTGCTCCTACCCTTGATGTATATTATTATGTTGTTAATATTGCTAATACCGGTGTTAATTATACTGTTTCCGGAAACTTTATTGGTGGTAGTGCTGCAAATTGTGGAGGGACAGCCTTTACCAAAACAGCTACTACTAACAATCCTTTTTACGGAATTACATTGTCCGTTGGTGAAACTGAATTTAGCAATATTCAAGGAAATACTATTAAAAATATATCTTTGGCAAATTCAGCAGCGTCTAATTTTATGGGCATTCAAGTTGTAGGCGGTAAAGTCAATATTGGTACAACAGTAGGAAACCAAATAGGAGAAAATACCGGAACAGGTTCTATCATTTATAACGATGTATCAAAGGGTGGAGTTTTCGGCGGTATAATGATAAATACTGATACAAAGGCTGCAAATATTGAAAATAATACAATCGCTTCTATAAAAGCATCCGTTTCAAGTCTGTATGGTATCGCTTCACAAAGTAATAACGAGATAACTATCGCTAATAATAAAATAGGCAGTGACGAAACAGCAAAAAGTATAGAAGTTACTCCCATTTTATTAGAGCCTTCGCAGATATTATTTGGAGTTTTTAATTTTTCTACGGCAACTATTTCAGGTAATACTGTTGCAAATTTAACTAATAATAGTACAAGTGTGGAAAGTGCTCTTTGCGGTATTGTTTCATTCGCCGGAAATAATACAATTAGCAATAATATTATTTCAAAATTAAATTGTGCTGCTCAGTGTACTACTGCGGTAGTGGGTATTTATCAAGCAAGTGCTACTGAGGGCGTTCAAACAATAAGTGGTAACACAATTAGTGAATTATCCAGTATTGACCATTCTTCAATTAAAGGCATATTGTTCGCTGGTAATTCTAATTCTAACTCTCCAAGTATAATTGAAAAGAACTTTATTCACAGTATTAATGTTAATCAATCAAATATTACTGAAGGTCTATTAATTGAATCTGGTTCAGTTAATGTTCTGAATAATATTATTGTTTTGGGTAGGGGATTCCATTCCGGATTTGTGGGCATTCATAATAACGTGTTGAGCATCGATGCGACAGTTGCGGTTGTTAATAATACGATTTCAATCGAAGCCGCAACCGGTACTAATTCTTATTCAACCTATGCTGTTTTAAGCTCTACACCTTCCGGTTTTGAAGGTTATTTAAACAATATATTAAGCAATACAAGTGTTGCTACGAATAATATCAATAAGGTAATCTCTATTAACAAAGATGGAGGTTCAGCAATGGTTGATTACAATGATTATTATTGTCCAAATGGAGTTTTGGCCAATTACCATGGAGTTGATTGTAATACTTTAGAAACTATGCAAGCTCAATCATCTGGGATTGACGTGAATAGTTATAAAATTAATCCTGAATTTATATTAACCTCTCCAATAATTGCTTCGAATTACAAAGCAAATACCGTACTTATTGGTGCGACAGTAACTACTCAAGTGCCTAAGGATTATGCTGATGTGGACAGAAATGAACCATTTACTATGGGTGCTTTGATTGGTCCTAGATTCTACATTACTTCTACTGTTCAAAATCCTAAAAATACTTGGTATGTAAAAGATGACGTAATTCAATTTGATGTAACAGTTAGTGAGAATGCTACACTTGCTGGAATACCAACATTACCTTTTCAAATTGGAACAACTAATAAGTTAGCAACGTACGACAATGTGAATAGCACTTCTACAAAGCTTATTTTTAAATATACAGTCTTAAGTACTGACAATGGTACAATAACTATCCCTGCTGGTTCATTAGTATTAAATGGTGGAACAATTAAGAATATTGATGATGCCGATATGTTTTTAAAATTAAACGGTATTGATGCAGGCGGTACAGTTGACAATACTGTTCCTACAATTTCAAGCGTAGTTACTAATCCAAATAATACTTGGTATAAAGTTGGACAAACTATTAACTTCGATGTTGCTTGGAGTGAAATAGTAAATAAAACAGGAACTCCTCAATTGTCATTTACAATTGGTAGTGCAAGCAAAACTGCAGACTATGTATCGGGCGATGCAAGCACAACATTAAAATTCGCTTATACAGTAGTTAGTGGCGATAATGGTACAATATCAGTTCCCGCAGGTTCAATTTCATTGAATAGTGGAACTATTAAAGATAGAGCTACAAACAATGCTACTCTTACTTTAGCCGGAATTAACGTTAGCGGAACTGTTGATACTCAAGCTCCAACAATTTCTTCTGTAACTGCTCCTGCTGATTCTGTTTACAGATTGAATCAGACTTTTGATATAGTAGTTAATACAGATTCTAAAGTTGTAGTGAGCAATGCACCTACTTTTAATTTTAAAGTTGGAACAACAGCCAGAACTGCTTCATTTATTAGTAGCAACAATCCTGCTGGAACAGCTCATACATTCAGATACACAGTAGTAGCCGGCGACGACGGAATAATTGATTTCTCTACAGCAACAATCGCAATTAATCAATCAACTCCAGCTACATTAAAAGATGAAGCCGGTAACGATGCGAATTTAGCTATTAGTTATTCGGGTGATAATACTAAAAAATATGCAAAAGGCGGAGCCGTTACGTTCTTTGTAAAAACAGACGGCGACGACGATGCTACAGGTTTAACTTGGGCAACAGCTAAATTAACTCCGACAAGAGCAATCAATACTTCTATTTCCGGTGACCAAGTTTGGGTAAAAGCAGGAACATATAAGCCAACTTCTGCTTATGATATTTCTAGTCCAACAAATAGAGATAAACACTTCCGTATGAAAAATGGCGTTGCTATTTATGGTGGCTTTGCTGGAGCAGAAGAAGCAGTTAGCGAAAGAACTAACTTCGGAGAAGGTAAAGCAAACGAAACTATTTTGAGCGGTGATATTGATAATAATAATACTATTGATGATGGTAATTGTTATCACGTTATTAATAATACTTCTAACCTCGGATTGACAATTTCTTCAATTTTGGACGGTTTTACAATAACTGACGGAAATGCAAATTCTGATATTTCAACTTCTACAATAATAATGGGTGGTGGTATGTTAAATGATGCTTGTAATCCATTATTGAGAAATATTGTTTTCAAGAATAACTTTGCCTCCTATTATGGTGGTGCTATGTATAATAATAACAGCAATGTTCAAATACAAAACGCAATTTTTAATAACAACACTGCAAGAAGAGGTGCCAGTGTTTATAATATTGCCACAGTAAATACCATAATAAATATTGTTAATTCTTTATTCTATTCAAATTATTCAAGCAATCGTGGGGCAGCTGTTTGTAATTTAGGCACTGTTGCTACGAACGTTACTAATTGTACCATGACAAATAATAATTCTGCAAATGGGGGTGCAATATTCCTTGAAAGTGGAAGTGTTACCGTACAAAATTCTATACTATGGGGCAATACAGCAACTTCAGGTAATCAAGTTAAGCGTTTAGCTGGTACTTTGATTATCGAAAAATCTTGTATTCCGGATGGCAATAATGATAAAGTTGGCAGTCCGACACTTAATAATAATATAACAGACAATCCTAAATTCATAAGTTCTACCACTAACGACTTCCGTATCTTTGGTACTTCGCCTTGCGTTGATGCCGGAGAAAATAATTATAATGCTTTAACTACAGATATTCGCGGAATCGGATTTGCAAGAAAGCTTGCTAAAACTAATGGAACTGCGACTATTGATATGGGTGCTTATGAGTATAAAGCAGGTTCTGATCCTGCTGCTCCAAGTCCTGAATTGACTACTAAAGATATTACTTTAATCACATTGACTTCTGCTCAAACAGGTGGCGATATTACTACAGACAATGGAAAAGTAATTCTTACTAAAGGTATTGTATGGAGTTTAACTACTGAACCTAAATTAACTACAAATGAGTTAGGCAAAACTTCCGAAACTGTTACTTCTGGTACTGAATCAGCTGGCTATGTTAGCTCAATCACCGGATTAGATAACAACAAAAAATACTA
>CAZIIZ010000286.1:0-4799 GCA_964539225.1 uncultured Hyphomicrobiales bacterium
ACTTTCGTAATCACATTGATATACGGATATTACAACATTGAGATGTATTCCTAATTCAGTTATTGGAACATTCTAAAATTGACTTTTGCAACGGTCTTAAATTGTCCTATTAATACTTAAAAACTTCCGAAGGTAACAGAAAATTCTCATATTTTTCGTTTTTTCCAATGTTTCATTAATCCATCGTAAATAAAACCTGGAATTAATTTGCCACACCAAGATAGAAATGCCGTCGAATACGGAAAACTAATTCTCAATCTGCCGCCTAATAATCGTTCAGCAATAATTTCTCCGGCTCGCTCGGATGATAATAGAAATGGCATAGGGAAAGCATTTCTACTCGTCATATCAGTTTGGACGAATCCGGGCTTAATCGTTGCAATTTTCACCTTAGAATTCATCAGTTGGCATCGAGCGGCTTCTAGCAAATGCGAAGCTGCGATTTTGCTTGAAGTGTATCCGGCATTTCCGGGAATTCCTCGTGCTTCAGCTAAGGAAGTTACTCCGACGAATATACCGCCTTCCCCATTCAATAGTATTGGAATAAAGATTTCCATACTATTCATTATCCCGAACACATTTACATCGTAAATATCTCGGATAATTTGAGCTTCAAATTCCAAGAAATTGTCCGACTTCGAAATACCTGAATTGTGCAGTACAATACTTGGCGTGCCGTAATCTTCAAGACATTGATTAGCTGCTTGCGATATTGTATCCTGGCGAGTAACGTCAATTGCCGAGTATCCGCATTTAATATGATATTTATTCGTCAATTTAGCACTTAATTCTGCCAATTGTTCAGTATTCCGAGCTGTAATAAATAAATCACAACCTTTTTTCGCAAATGATTCCGCAGCGGATGCTCCGATACCACGAGAAGCTCCGATAATAAAGACTAACATAGGGATTCCAATTTCTTTTTATTTATTTCAATTAAATGATAAAACATTGAAAGGCAAAAATACAATTTTTTCTTAGAGCAATTGTAAAACAATTTGTAATTTCTTTGATAATTGTGTGAATTTATGGGTGATGCATTGAATCACGGAAATTATTTTCATTAAACAACAAAAATATTACCTATATTCTGTGTAACAAATATTATTTCTTGGTTTTTATATATTATTTCTTTAGTTTGCATTTTTAAGAATTACTACAAATACTAAATAGGAAAAATTATGAAAACGAAATTTCATTTCATTCTGCTTCTAATACTCTACGTACTAAGTATGCTATTTTTCGCTCCGCCGAATCTGTCAGCTCAATCCGGCTGGCGAGATTCTTCGTATTTCAAAATTCAAAAGGAAAAAGTGGAGAATCTGAAATATGTACGAATGAAACCACCCAGTATTTACTATTACACACTTACTCAATCCAATGTTCTTACTAAATGGAATTATGTAACTGGGCTAAAGGAATTTGAAAAAAAGCTTACTATTCCGGACAGTATTGACTATTTTGAAATTACTTATGACGAATACTACTATGCTTTTGCTAAAAAGGATAGTTCTAAGTTATTTTACAATATAGAAAATCGTTTCATTTTCAATGATAGTATTAATCGGGCGTTTTCTACGAAACCATGCGAATATAGACGAGAACCTAGCGGAATCAAATTGCTATTTTACGACGATTATTTATTATTGACTTGTGTTCGTTATGATGTCGTTAATTCTGATAGTGCTTACACTTATGGAATTAATCAACAATGGTGGATTAATTTGCCTGAACCCAATAAAGACACTTGTTATCATACAATTAATCAAGTCATTGAGCATATTGATTATGTTTCTAATTACATTATAAAAACATTTAGTGGTGATACTTTAATAAAAACTAATAATCGAGTAAAATCTTATAGAAAGATTACAAATAGTGCTTATAATTATGCAGATTTAATGTCAAGAACTTACGAGGATTCAATTTCTTCAGAACATTTTGCGAACTCTTTATCTCGAACAATTAATTTTTCTAATATTGTTGGTACCGAGCATTATGTTTGTGCTTTTGAAAACCAAATGGATTCTAACACAATATTGCTTAAAATTAATCTACAAAATAATACTTACACAGAGAGTAAACTTAACGTTCAAATTTTCGATCCAATATACTATAACGAAGATGCTATTATCGCCAGAAATAATCCGAAAGACAGCAATTTGATTATTTATAAATTTGAAACAGTAACGAATCAAATTGTGGATAGTTTGCATTTTAATTTTAATGCTCAATTTGTAAAATTATACAATAATAAAGATTTACTAATTGTTACCAACGACGGATATTTTATAAAATTCGACTTTGACCAAGCATTAAAACAATACTCAACTGGGTGGAAGGATTCATTAGGGTTCAAAATTCAAACGGCCGCTACCAAACCAGTCAAATATTTCAAGTTTGCTGATCAAGAAGATTCGTATTTTACTTTAAATTCTGAAGATATACTTACGAAATGGAATATGGAAACCGGACGAAAACAATCTGAGAATAAATTACAGATTTCTCAAGATGATACTTACTTTGAACTCTCAGATGATGCAAATTATTACGCTACTGCGAAATTAAATAAAAGCCAAAAGTACTATGATATTTACTTATATCATTCAGAAAATAATGAATTAATTCGCCATATAGAAACCAATGCTAACTCCAGAGATAATTCTCCGTTGGCACTTTACATGTATTTCGGTTCAAGTGATTACAATGAGTTTACAACAAGTGTTAGAATTTCACAATTAAATTCCGACTCACTGACTACAAAAGCTATAAATGAAAGTTGGACAATTTACCAATATAACGGTATCAACCATGATTCGCTTTATTCAGAATCGAAACTACTTGTCGCGTTTAAATATTTTTATTCAGAATTTAGAATGCTTAATTATTATTCTTCGCTTTCTACTCAATCTCCAAAAACAACTGAATCAAGCAATGAGATTTATTGTGTTTTCCCTGACGATACTACTTCATCAAAAGTTCAAAGTTTAATATTTCACCAAAACTCTGCCGAGACCAATGGATACTATTACAACAGTTTTTCACCATTTTCTCACCACAAAACAACTGGTACAATTAGCTATGTAGGATATCGACCCGACTCTACAATTCTGTTCCAGTATTCACTTTGGTATAAAAAGATAGTTCAGACTTCATTAGATAAAAGATTCTATTTCCCTTTTATGTATGATGATAAATTATTATTAGCTTTTAATACCCCTAACAATCAAAATATGACAATTTACAAGTTCAATTATCCCGAATGTACGTTAATTGACAGTTTAGAATTAAATTTTACCGGTCAAGTTTATTTATTGAAAAATTCACCCGGAATTTTTGTAGTTGGTGATGATGGAATCATACGACAGATTAATATATATGATGCCATGATTTCCAAATCAAGAGGTTGGCTTAACGATGGAATAATGAAAGTACAAACAGCTACAATAAATCCTCCTCAATATTTCAAAATCTCTGCGGATGGCAAATCTTATTTTACCATGGATTATAATAATTTACTTACGAAGTGGGATATGGAAACAGGTAAAGTAGATTTTAAGAAACAGTTAAATATACCTAAAGAAGCACAAGGCTTCACCATTAGTAATCTAGATGAACATTATGCTTATGCTATGAGTAATGATTATGGAGGAAGTAGTTTAATATCTCTTCATAACTTGAATGATACTAGCCTAGTAAAATCATTTTTCACATTTAAACCTTATTTAGATTCCCATTATAGAGTGAGCAACAGCTTAATCTATATTTTCATTGATGATAAAAATGATTCGATTCTTACTGCTACAAATTGCAGAATTTCTCCTCCTTCGCATTATGAAGCTAATTACAGTGTGAACGAAATTCGAAGCTTCAAAGATGATACGTCGCATATAATCAATATAGGAGAAAATCCAAATGGAGTCGAAATTGGTACTTCGGATATCAAAGGTATTATCCAAAGCTCAAAATATAATATATTGATTACATATACATACATGATTTATTCCAGTGGTAGTGTTACTGAAAGTCAATGTCAATATCAACTCAATTATTCCAGATGTTTATCTAACTCATTTCATCAGATTTATTCAGATGGATACTCAAGTAATTATGTTTCAGCAGGTATTTCTACGGGTAATGAATGTGCCTTCGGTTCTTTTACTTTTAATTCTGATGGTTCCAAATTAGCATTTAATTTGGGTTCATCTAAAAACAATTTCGGTATTATCAATTTAGATTCAACTAATTCAATAACTCGGATCGTACCAAGTGTGAGATTAGATCAACTACTATTTGTTAAAAATGACTATTTACTTACTTCTAAAAGTGATTATTATTCTCAAACAGGCACTTTCTACTTACTGAATCCAGTCAACGGACAAGCGTTCGACAGCTTGAAAATCAAATACAATGAAATTGGGAAATTCCATTTAATCCCAAATTCAGATAAAATATTTATTCAGTCTAATGATGGTAGATACAGGATTATTGATTTACCTCTGCATTATAGTTCGGTAGAAAACAAATCTACATTAATCAATAATACTTCTTCCCTCTTCCCTAATCCTGCCACTGGAATCACTAATTTGCAGGTGAATGCGGAAGTTGGTACTGAGCTGAATATTTCAATTTATGATATGCAAGGCAGAGAAATCCATAAAATATTCTCGGGACGGTCGGACTCTAAGCAATTAAATTTAATGTTCGATGCTAAGAAATATTGTCCGAATGCAGGAGCATATTTCATACAAATCGAACGCAATGGACAAGTAGAAACCGTAAATATGATAGTAGAATAA
>CAZIIZ010000287.1:0-4742 GCA_964539225.1 uncultured Hyphomicrobiales bacterium
AACGATTAATGGATATTGGTTGTTATCGCGGGTTAAGACATAGACGCGGTTTGCCTGTTCGTGGTCAAAGAACCAGAACCAATTCTCGTACTCGTAAAGGTAAGAGAAAGACAGTAGCAGGAAAGAAAAAAGCCGCTAAGAAATAATTAGCTTAGTTATATAGCTTAGTAACTTTGCTATATGATATAATTAATTATTTCCGGTTGCTTTATATATAAAAAAAAATAATAAAAAGTATTGTTAATAAATTTTAGTGTAAAATTTAAATGGCTGCAGGAAAGAAAAAACAAAAAAGAAAAATCGTTGCCGATGCTCATGGTAAAGCGTTTATCAGAGCTACATTCAATAACGTGATGGTAACCATCACTGATATGTATGGTAATGTACTCTGCTGGAGTACAGCAGGCAAAAACGGATTCCGCGGTTCTAAGAAAAATACTCCGTATGCTGCTCAGGTTTCTGCTGAAAAATCAGCTAAAGAAGCTTACGATATGGGGTTGAGAAAAGTGGATGTTAGCGTAAAAGGACCAGGCTCCGGACGCGAAGCTGCTATCCGTGCTTTAACTCAAGCAGGCTTAGAGATTCATAGCGTAGTAGATAAGACTCCGATTCCGCATAATGGTTGTAGACCACCAAAACGTAGAAGAGTATAATTTGCATTGCAGATTGGATTTACTTGTGGAATTTTGTAACAATAAATAAAAGAATGATATGAATACTCAATTACAAATGCCCGACAAGGTTCAGATTGAAGAATCCGAGAACCAAACAAACGGCAGATTTATTCTGCAACCCTTAGAAAAGGGTTATGGAGTTACTATAGGTAATTCATTCCGCAGAGTATTGCTCTCTACTGTGCCCGGGACAGCTATAATCGGTGTAAAAATGTCTGACGTTCTTCACGAATTTCAGACTGTACCCGGAGTCTTAGAAGATGTTACTGAAATTATTCTTAATCTTAAAGAAGTTAGAATTAAACCTATCGACAAAAAGATAACAAAGATTAATTTCAGACTTAAAGGGCCTGCTGTTTGGACTGCAAAGGATATCGAAGAAGCTTGTCCGCAGATAGAGGTTATGAATCCTGAGCATCTATTAGCAAATTTAGCAGACGATGCTGAATTTGATGTAGAGCTTAGAATTGGACGCGGCAAAGGCTATGTCCCTGCTGAAGAACATAATATCGCTGATTTCTCTATTGGTATGCTTCCAATAGATGCTGTCTATACGCCGATAGTAAACGTAGTCTTTAATATTGAACCATTCAGAGTAGGTAATAAAACCGATTATGAAAAATTGATATTAGACGTAGTTACTGACGGTTCAATTAGTCCACAGGAAGCCGTACATTTCTCTGCTAAAGTATTATTAGAGCATGTGAAATACTTCGTGAGCTCTGAAGATTACGAAGAAGAGAAAGTACAACACGAAAGTCCTGAGGATGAAGTGAAGGAAGCCGAAAGAAATAGATTGAAGAAAATATTACTTACTCCGGTAGATGAACTTGAGTTGAGCGTTAGAGCACATAACTGCTTAAAAGCAGCTGCTATAAAGAGCCTTTCTGAATTAGTTCATTTGCAAGAATCTGAATTGTTGAAATTCAGAAACTTCGGAAGAAAATCATTAGCCGAGCTAACCGATGTGGTTCGCCAATATGGATTAGAATTCGGAATGAACGTAGATAAAATTATTAGAGATGATCATCAACATAAACATCTCGATTTAAGTGATGCTTACTAATAGTAAGTTAAAATTTGTAAAATTGTAAAAAATTGAAACTGAGTGATATATGAGACATTTGGTTAAAGGTAGAAATTTAACACGTACAACCAGCCATAAAAAGGCTCTTATGAAAAATTTAGCTACAGCATTGTTTGAGCATAAAAGCATCAAAACTACTGAAGCTAAAGCTAAAGAACTAAGACCTTATGCTGAGAAGTTGATTACTAAAGCAAGAGTTGCTCTGAAACGTGAAAAATTAGGTTTGCTTCCAGAAGGACAAACTATCGACATTCACAGTAGAAGAATGGTCGCTAAATTTATTAAGAGCAAAGCTGTATTGCAAGAATTATTCGATACAATAGCTCCGGCTGTAGAGAATAGAGATGGCGGATATACACGCATAGTGAAAATTGGTTTTAGAAGAGGCGATGCTGCAAGAGAAGCTCAAATCGAATTAGTAGATTTTGCAGCTGCTCAAGACGGCACAATTTCAACTAAAAAGAAAAAAACTGCTCCTAAAGCTAAGAAGCCATTAAAACCGCTTGTAGCTTCTAAACCAGTAGTAGCCGTTTCTGCTCCAGTAGTTGCAGAAGAAGTTGCTCCAGTAGAAGATGTAGTAGTAGTAGAAGAAACTACTGCAACTGAAGAAAATAATGCTTAAATCAAATTTGCATTAGTATTTTCAGAGTAGATATAATTAAAAGGGGATGTTTATCCCCTTTTTTGTTATATTATATGGAATATAAAATACGGTCGTAACTCCATACAAGGCAATGGATTTTTCGCTACGTTCAGAATGACGAAAGTATTTTCAATACCAATGCGTGTCATTTCCTTTTAGTGAAAACGAAGTTTTCTTTGAGACCTCAGAATGACTAATTTTCTTACTTTTTCAACAGACTGCTAAGGAGCTTGTAAACTTTATTTACAAATTTAGATTTTTTAATCGTTCAATTTCAAGCATCAATTTCTCGTTTACTCGTTTTTCCTCTTCTGCTGTTATACGAAGAATTTCATTCTCTCGTTCTGCTTCAAGCCTTATTCTTTCATTTTCCTTTTCTGCTTCAAGCCTTATATTTACTTTTTCTTGAATAATATTCTCTTGAAATTGTTCGAGTTTTTGCTCTGATATTTTAATTTTCAACTCTAAATCGTAAATAATTCTTTCTCGATCAGCAAGATCAATGAAAATCGTATCTTCAATAGTCATTTTCTTTTTTAATTCGTTACTGAGTACAGCTTTTTGGAGTTTTCTAATAATTGGACGATATTTGCTCGGAAATTCATCATCATTGATATTCAGAATATGTGCTAATGAATTGATTGCTTGGCTTTGATCAAATACTTGTAGTAGGATTTCTAAGTCGTTTCTTCGCTTATCAGATAGATACGGAATCTGAATCACATAGCTATCTAATGTCAAACTCTCAATAAACGGTTCTTTGGTGGTAATTTCTTTACCGGTCATCATATCTTGATAAGTACGAGAAATTTTAATTGCACTTGCAGTAGTATAATCTAATTTATGACCTAAAAAATAAATGGAGATAATTGGGATGCCTACTCTACGAGCTTTACCCTTGATATTAACTAAATGAGTATTCTCAATATTTCTCAACTGTCCACCTAAATATTGGCGAAATCGAATAATATCAGTCGGATATTTTGCTTTTTGTAACTCAATGATTACCTGCTTGAAACCATCAGGAGTTTGAATCTTGGCAGAGAAATCGAGACGGTAAAAAGTTAGAGAATTCAGAGGTATTTTTCCTCTAAATTCATTATCTTTAGACGAATCATTGTCGGATATATATTCTTGAGGTAGAAATCTCAATTCTATAATTTCCTCTCCAATTATCGTAGAAAGAATCAATTTAGCAATTCGAGAATCTTCCATCAAGAATTTAAACACAACATCATATATTGGATTAGCTATATGCATACCATTCCTTATAAATAATTAGGTAAAGTTATAGATGTAAATAATTGCGTTTTATTTTGTTTTACTACTCAAAATAAAATACTTTTTATAAAAAATAGATTATTTCCGAACCTAACGTGCAAATTGCAATATTTGGGCGACATCAGATGCAAATTAATCTTCAAACAGAATAAATAGAAATAATATAAAATAAAATTGCCTAATATACTTTAATACAAGGATATAAAAGTAATTATAAAAATAATATAAAAAACGGAGACATAAATTAATGGCTTCATCATATAATATTCAGTCTGAGGCGGAAATCCAAAAACTGAACAAAATGCGACAAGGCAAAATATTAAAAGAATTGTTAGATAAAGACACTTCTGTGATTTTCGACGACCCGCTCGAAAACGATATGGTTTTGAATATGGGACCTCAGCACCCGGCAACTCACGGTGTGTTGAGAGTATTGCTTCGCTTAGACGGCGAGACCATTATCAAAGCTATTCCGGAATTGGGATATTTGCATCGAGGTTATGAGAAATTAGCCGAGAACGTAACATATCACGAATTTATACCGCATACTGACCGTTTGGATTATATGGCTCCATTCTCAAGCAATGTAGCTATCGCTCTAGCTATAGAGAATTCACTCGGCATCGAAGCCCCTGAGCGTGCTCAATGGATTCGCACTTTAGTATGCGAATTGGCTCGTATGTCGTCCCATTTAATGGCTATGGGTTCTACTTGTATGGACGTTGGTGCATTGACGATTCTGCTTTGGACGTTCACCGAGAGAGAAAAAATGTACGATTTGTTTGAACTAATCTGCGGAGCGAGATTTACTACAAGCTATACTCGAATCGGCGGCGTAGCCCAAGACATATCTGACGATGTCTTACAAAAAATCAAAGATTGGGCTTTACAATTCCCGAAAGAATTAAAATATTTCGAAGGATTGGTTCATAAGAATAAAATATTTGTGGACAGAGTAGCCGGAGTAGGTATTGTAAGCAAAGAAAAAGCTATCGACCTCGGATTAACCGGTCCAACTTTGCGTTGAAGCGGAGTAGCTAGAGATTTACGTAAAGAT
>CAZIIZ010000288.1:0-4015 GCA_964539225.1 uncultured Hyphomicrobiales bacterium
CGGCGAAGGCAAAGCCGGTGATATTATCGAAGCCTTTGGTACGTTCGTAATCAAGGGCAATTATGTCGTAGGTATTATCATATTCTTGATACTTTTGTTAATCAACTTTATAGTCGTAATTAAGGGTTCGTCTCGTATTGCGGAGGTAGCTGCTCGCTTTACTTTGGACGCATTGCCCGGTAAACAGATGAGTATTGATGCGGATTTGAATGCAGGGTATATAGATGAACAAACCGCCAGAAAACGCCGCGAAGAGTTAACTCGTGAATCGGATTTCTACGGTTCAATGGACGGTTCTGCGAAGTTTATCAAAGGTGATGCGATAGCAGGATTAGTGATAACGGTGATAAATATTCTCGCAGGCTTTGTAATTGGCGTAACTCAATTGGGTATGGAATTGCCTGAGGCTCTTTCTACTTATACAATTCTTACTATCGGTGATGGATTAGTATCTCAAATTCCTTCCTTATTAATATCAGTAGCAGCCGGTATCGTGGTTACACGATCGGCATCCAGCAAAAGATTGAATGAAGAGCTTGGTGAGCAATTAGGAGCAAAGCCAAAAGTATTAGCTTTAGCTTCCGGTACTATGCTAATATTTGCATTAATTCCGGGATTCCCGGTAATTCCGTTCGTTTTACTTTCAATCACCACCGGTACAATTGCTTTCTATAGAAATAAGGCAATTGACAAAGAAAAAGAAGATAAATTGCGTGAGGAATTAAGCGTGAAAGAAATTGATACTAAGCCTGAAGAGCAGCCGGTGGAAGATTTATTAAAAATCGATCCGGTAGAGATCGAATTAGGCTATTCGCTTATAGCGTTAGTCGATGAAACACAAGGCGGAGACGTGTTCAAACGAATTACTAATGTTCGCAGGCAATTGGCGACCGAACTCGGTATCATTTTGCCTCCGGTGCGAGTGCGAGATAATTTGCAACTCGAAGCCGAGGAATATGTAGTGAAAATTCGTGCAAATGAAATTGCGAGAAATATGCTTTATCCGAATATGCTATTGGCTATGAATCCAGGTACTGCTGAGGGTGAGTTAACGGGCATTAAAGTTACTGAGCCGGTATTTGGTCTGCCTGCTACGTGGATTAGCGTCGCAGAACGAGAAAATGCAGAAGTGTTGGGTTATACCGTGGTAGAATCAGCAACCGTACTAACCACTCACTTAACTGAATTATTGCGTCGTTCATCGGATAAATTACTGACACGTCAAGATGTGAAATTCTTGATTGATAATTTAAAAGCCGATTTCCCAGCATTAATTGAAGAAGTAGTGGTCGAAGGACTTTCATTATCAATTGTTCAAAAAGTAATGCAAAATCTTTTGCGAGAGAGCATTCCGGTTCGAGATTTGCCAATAATTTTAGAGTCCTTATTGGAATATGCAAAAGTAACGAAAAATGTAGACGTGCTAACAGAGTATGTGCGACATAATTTATCCGAGACAATTAAAAAAATGTATCAAGATCAAAATGGAGTGATTCATTGCATCGCATTAGCTCCGAAATTGGAGCAAGTGATGACCAATGCTCTATCGAGCAATAGTCAAGCAGTAACTGCTCCTTCGCTTGGATTAGCAGCGGAATCTATACAGAATATTAATAAGAGTTTGGCTGATTCTGTCGATGAAATATCATTAGCCGGTTACTTGCCGATAGTAATTTGTTCAGCACAGATACGCCCATATTTCTCTCGATTAATTCGCAATCAGTTTCCTATGGTTAGCGTTATTAGCTATACAGAAATTCCGCCGGATACCGATATAGAAGTACAGGCGACAGTAAATATGTAAGAGCTAATAAAAATAGAAAATATATTTGATTTAATACGTTCTATACTTAAATAATGAAACAATGAATTCACTCAATAAGGAAATCCGTAATATGAAGAGACAAATACTTTTTTTATGTTTATTTATCAGTTCAGCTTTTACTATCAATGCTAATGAATTTCCTAAAGTTGGATTTTTCGTAGGCTATAACAGCAATGAAATGATAACAAATTTCCCTTCATTAAAAGGAGTGCCGAATTGTTGCCCGAACTTCACAAATGATAATGGTATTGGCTATAATTTGGGAATGCTTTTTGAATATCCACTTAGTAACACCTTTAGTTTAGGACTGAAGACGATGGTTTCTGATTGGAATTCTCAATTAAGTGCAGTAGAGCATGATGATTTGTTGCTTAATGGTAGTATCGTGCGTGGAGATTATGAAAATAAAATCGATTTGGCGATGACTGTGTTTGGACTAGAACCAAATATTAGCTTCAATATGATCGATAATTTGTATCTTCAATTTGGATTAGGGCTAAACTTTACAGCAAGCCACAGATACGAAAAATCAGAAATTACTTTAGAACCGAGCGGAGCGATATTTAATAACAATGGTACAGCCGATGATGCAAATATCAGAAATAAAGCTGCCGGAACTTTTGCGGATGTGCCGGCTATAATGCTCTCAGCAAATATTGGAATTTACTATGATGCTGCATTGAATCAAAATCGAACCGTGTTTTTCACTCCTGGAGTATATTATCACGCCGGATTGACTAATTTTGTTGATAATATCGACTGGAAAATGAATCAATTACAAGTTTCTGTAGGTTTGAAATTTGCTTTTGGCAATTCTGTCGTTAAAACATATAAAACAGAGCAAAGAGATGTGTTTGATACCTTGAAGGCATACAATGCTTCTTTGAAAAAAGATGAAGTACGAATCGGTAAATTGGAGATAATTAAATCAAATTCTGAAGAAAATAACGTCGTTACAGAGCATATTGTGTATCGTCGCACCGACACCTTGGTCTTTGCAAAAAAATATGTCTTGAATGGCGATATACAAGTATTCGGAATTGATAGCGAAGGCAAAGCCGTGAAAAAACCACAATTCCTGTCGGAGCAATTTATCTCGAATCGCAATCAACCGATGCTGAATTATATATTTTTCGACAGTCTTAGTTTCGAAATCCCTGAAAGATATAATAAGCTCAATATAGCTGATGCTAAATTATTTAACATCCAAGCACTCTATAAAAAATCAAATATTGAGACTTATTATAATATCCTAAATATACTCGGCTATCGCTTAGCAAGCAATCCGACAGAAAAAATTACTCTTAAAGGTTGTAATTCTCATATCGGAACCGAACGTTGGAATTTAGTATTGTCTCGCAATAGAGCAAATGCCGTAGCAAATTATCTTTCTTCGGTGTGGGGAATTGACAAAAACAGAATGAAAATCATCGAGCAATGCTTGCCGGAAAATTATTCATATCCTTCTAATCAATCTGGGAAAGCCCAAGAAAACCGCCGAGTAGAAATCTATTCCGACAATTATGATTTACTTGCTCCAATTTTTGTGAATGATACGGCAGTAGTTAATCAACCGCCTAAAGCGAAATTCGTAATTGATGCGGTTGCTGAGTCCGGATTCGCAAATTGGAGTGTTAATGTAGTCAATAACACTGAAGCCGGTTTTAGAAATCTAGTGCGAAAAGGCGATGGCAAACCGCCCGAAGAAATTGAAATTAATCTAGAAGAAATAGTCGATCCGAATTTTAATCCTAGCAATAAAATGGTTTATTCCTTGAATATGACCGATAGCAACAATGCGAAGTTTATCGGTCGCGAAAAGTTATTTGAAATTGAAAAATTAAGCATTGAGAAAAAGCGAATCGAGAAAATTGGTGATATGGAAATTGAGCGATTTGGCTTAATATTATTCGATTTTACTTCAGACGTGCTTAGCCCAACTAATATGAAAACTATAGAAAAAGTGAAGTCTAAAATCACTCCGAATTCTAATATTCGTATTATTGGCTATACAGACCAAATTGGCGATGAAAAAGATAATCAACAGTTATCGCAAAAGCGTGCTGAAGCCGCTTATAAAGCATTAGGCAGAAAAGATGCAATAGTCGAAGGCAAGGGCGAATCCGTCATTTTGTACGACAACTTACTTCCCGAAGGCAGAATCTATAGCCGTACTGTGGAAATTATCGT
>CAZIIZ010000288.1:4025-4733 GCA_964539225.1 uncultured Hyphomicrobiales bacterium
AATTATCGTAGAGACTCCGGTGAAATAGATTGAGTATTAGTTTCGCAATAAATAAATTATAACCCTGAGTTCAAGCTCGGGGTTTTTTATTCGTAATAAATTACCGTAGCACAATTTGAAAGTTTAAAGTTGTCATTCCTGCGGAACGAGTCTTCGAGTGGATACAGGAATCTAGAACTATTCTATTAACAGTACCTTACGGATTATAGCCTTTTTACATAATTTCCAAATACTGTTGTAGAAATATTTTTTAATTGACTTTTGCAACGGTCTTGATTTGAATAATTATAAATTACCTTCCGCAGCTTTGATTTGACTATCGCATACGCTTCGCTATTCAATATGAAACGAAAAATATATTTTGTTTGATTGATTTTAATAATATTTATTCTTTTCGTTCGTTTCGAAGGGTTAATAATCAAATTAGATCAAAATATTGAGTTGTGTTTATGACTTTTCAAACTATTAATCCGGCTACAGAAGAAATAATAGCTGAATATGAAGAATTCACGCCTACTGAAATTCAAGGAACTTTAAACAAATCTTATTCAAGATATAAGTCGTGGAGCAGAACTTCGTTCGCTGAACGAAGACGCTTAATGATGAATGTTGCTCAAATACTGCGTAATGACGTAGAAGCATTTTCGGTACTAATGACTGACGAAATGGGCAAACCGATCGCTCAGGCTGAAGCCGAAGTAGCTAAAT
>CAZIIZ010000289.1:0-4731 GCA_964539225.1 uncultured Hyphomicrobiales bacterium
AATTATAAATGGCGAATGGGTAGTAACGATAAACTGAATCTTAGGGAAAAATGTAGTTAAAAATGGCAATACTTTTTTTTGCAATTCTACGTGCAAGTGAGTTTCAATTTCGTCAATCAATACTACGCCTTGCATGTCATAGTTTTTGGCTTTATGAGCCTCCATACGCATCAATAATTCAGATACTATATTCATTATAGAGGAATAACCGTCGGATAGCTGATTGAAATTATATGGCTCTTTCCCTTGCTCCACGATATTGAAATTATACGTTTCTCTATCGAAGATTAGCTTCACATCGTTCGTGTCAAATAGTTGAAATAGATTGCTCTCGAATTTTTCAAACCATTCATCAATTCTATTAGCAGTTGCTAAATCATTATCATCTTTAGCAAAAGAGCGGTCAGCTTTCAAGTTCACTATATATTGAATAAAGTGCTGCCCCGGAGTTTGCTCAATTCCATACTTAGATTCTAAATTTACTTTATTTATTCCGGTAGGAGTTGTAAAGTTTGAGTACCTTTTAGCAGGGAAATATGCTATAATATAATTGCCAGCATTGTAACTATCAGTAAGTTTATTAGATTTGTTGAATAAGATATTTGTCTTGCCAAATAGCTTCAAATTATTTTGGGTAGAAGTGATTGCTTTATTTAATTCAGAAATTCTTACTTCGTCAAGAGGACTTTTTAATAACTCAGTGTTTTTTAATTCTAATCTTTGATTAAGTTGATTGATATAAAAAGTATAATTATTAAAATTACTATGGGGGATATATCTTAAAAAAACTTTCATTTCTTCCAATAACGAAGTCTTACCTGAGCCATTTTTACCGGTAATAATTAAGTGTTTCCTTTCGGTATCGGAAAGAGGAATATCGAAATCCTTTAGATGTCGTACTTGGTCAATTTTAATTCCAGTAATGAATAGCTCTTCCATAGTTCTTTCTGATTGAAATATATTACAAATCTCGAATTATAGAAACGCAAACCATCGCAAAATATTACATTTACTTATACTTAATTTCCTACTATATTGCGCCCACTAATGGTTTCTGAGTTCTACTATTGAATAAAACGGAAAAAGTCAAGTTCACTATAGATATTGAATTCGACAACGGGGAAAAAATATTATTCAAAGTAAAGCCATTTTGGGATTAAGGAGGTTGCAGCCAGCTTACAACTAGTTTATACACCAACTAGTTTAGCGGAGGGAAGAATAAGCAACTCTACTATATTACAATATTTCTACCGCAAAATCTTCTAAGCAAATATTGAAAAATAAAATAGCTATGGAAAGTGAGATGGAATTAACAGAGCAAATAATTAGTGGGATATTGGCTGTAGTCGATTCGGTCAAAATTATTCTATTTGGTTCGCAAGCAAATGGACTTTCGAATTCCGAAAGTGATTTCGATATTTGCGTATTAGTTGATGAGCAAACCGGACATCGCAAAATTTCGCAACAACTCTATACTAAATTCATAGATTTCCCTAAGCCAATTGATTTTATCGTACTGAATCCTGAAAAATTGGAACTTCTGTCAAAAAATACTGATATGATATATAAGAATATTTTATTAGGATTAGTGATATATGACCGCTCAACAAATCCAAGCGGAAAAGTGGCTTAAACGTGCATCAAGCTCGTATCACAAAGCGAAATTGGGGGCGAATAATCCACTGATTTTGTTGGAGGATTTATGTTTCGATGCTCAACAATCAACCGAAAAGGCATTGAAAGCGATTCTGGTTTATAACGTAAGCGAAGTGCCGAGAACGCATTCAATTGGTTATTTGCTTAAATTAATCAAAGATTTGGGTATAATATTGAATCCAGAATTAGAAGAATTAGCCATTCTAACTGAATATGCTGTTCAAACTCGCTATCCCGGAGATTACGAACCAGTTACCGAAGAAGAATATTTCCATTCAATTGAATTGTCTCATAAAGCAATAGCTTTTGCTAAGGATATTATTTATTCGCCAAATCTGTTCAATGAATAAATGATTTTCAGTCAATTCCTTGCTATTCTCAATACTTGTCAGACGTTGATTTATCCAATTTTCGCTATATCCGAGGCGAAGATATTGCTCTAAAGCTCTATCAATACTAAGTTCGGGGTCTTGCATTTCGTCCAAACGTTCGCTTGCGATTTGAGCTAAGCACAATTTGAAAGGCTCTGCTTTCGGCGATGGAATGGATTGAATCAATCGGAATAATTGCTCGTATCGGCTACGTCAGTTTTATAATATTTGCCATCTGATGATAGCATTTTCAGTTGACTACAATTTGTAGCCAACTAAATCAATTAGAGTTCTTAGAATTGCATTCCGCTGAGTTATGTTCTCGCTACAATTAGTTTATTATTAGGTGCAATATATAACTAAAGAGCAAATTGACGGAATATAATTTAGATAGCGAGACGAAAAGTATCCCGAATAGTATCCAAATAATAAGAGAAGAATTTAGGTATGTATTTATAATGGAATTTCAAAATAATTATACTGCTTTTGATTAATTGGAGAATATTTATTATCTTTGCAATATGTGAGTTAATACAAAGATTAAGTCTTTTGGTTTTGAAAATGGAAATAACATTGTTTTATTGATTTTACATTTTATACACTTATTAAGGGTTCAATATATGATTAAATATCTAATAATCATTTCGGCATTAGCTATTTCAATTGTTTTGACTTCATGCAGTAACGACAGCGAATCACCTGTAGGTATTAATGGTTTAACCAAAAAAGATATGGTGCTAATCCAGCCGGGTACATTCCAAATGGGCAATACCGGAGCTTATGATGGATGGGAAGATGAAAAGCCAATACATACAGTAACAATAAGCAAAGCATTCTATATTGGTAAATACGAAGTAACTCAGAAGCAATACCAAGCAGTAATGAATGCGAATCCAAGTGAGTTCAAAGGCGATAATTATCCTGTCGAGACGGTAACCTGGTACGATGCGGTAGCATTTTGCAATGCACTAAGCAAACAGGAAGGGCTGACACTTTGCTATACTATAAACGGAACAGATGTAGCTTGCAACTTTAATGCTGATGGTTATCGTTTACCAACTGAAGCTGAATGGGAATATGCTTGTAAAGCAGGCATTACTACGGATTTTTATAATGGCATTTTAACGAATATGATGTTCGTGCCATTAGATACAAATCTTAATAAAATTGCTTGGTATGGTGGCAATGCTGATAGTGTAACACATCCAGTCGGACAAAAGCAACCGAATGCGAACGGCTTATACGATATGAGCGGTAACGTACGTGAATGGTGTTGGGATTGGCATGGGCTTTATCCAAATGAAGCAGCTACAGATCCTAAAGGAGCAGTATTGGATTCTAACCGTATGTTGCGAGGAGGATGCTGGAGTAATAGTGCTCGTAATTGTCGTAGTGGTTTCCGCGATTATGAATTACCAATACCAATAATTAAAGATGGTAGTAATGGATTCCGCATAGTATCGACTAAGTAATATTCGAAATAGTGATTTTATCGCATCTCCAGTTTTCAATAATCTCACTACGAGATACTGTAATCGCTAGATTATAAAAAAGCCTCCCCAACAGCAATTAAACTAATTGGGGAGGCTTTGAATTTAGATTTTTACTAACGTCAATTTACTTCTCTTCAACTGTTTTATCTATCATTTTATTCTGTTTAGCATTCAATTGGCTGACTACTTTTTTCTCGATTTGAGCTTCTAATTCATTAATTTGAAAGGCTCTGCTTTCGGCGATGGAATTGATTGAATCAGTCGAAATAATTGTTCGGTATCGGCTACGTCGGTCATTCGCATTTTACCGTCAGGAGCAAGCATTTTCAAACCGTGACAATTTGTCACGGTTTCATTGCCCTCTGCTTTTAGGCGTTGTTTAAGTTTTCTCCAATAAGCATTTGCGTCCTTACTGTCTGTAAGCACAGCAATCACATCAATTATAGAAAGATACCACTTCTCTTGGTCTGAATCCCAAAGGGTTCTCACTTTTTTCTCTTCAAATACTTGAATTGCATTTCGCTGAGTCATGTTGTAGCTCCAATTGGTTTATAAGTAAGTGCAATATACAACTAAACAACAAATTTACGGAATATACTTTAGATAGCAAAATCAAAAAAGCCTCCCCAAATGCTATAAAACTTAATTAGGTATGTTTTATTCTAAGAAAAAGAACCTATATAGCACAAGTGATTCTAATTTCAACCATATAAAGAAGAAAAATAAGAATGTAAAAATTTAATTAGACTAATAAACTGTTGATTTCAACTTGAAACAATCATAAAATACCAATTTTGTCCTTTCATTTTGTTAAATAGCTTTTTTTATTTCTTCGTATTCTAATGTTCCCTTATTTAATTGACTAAGTAATTTTGTTTTATTAATAGCACTTAATTTGTTATCTATGATTGTTAAGACCTCCTTGTGATGTTGATAAATTTTCAAAGCTGTATTCCTTGATAATCCAAGACCTTGCAATCCAATAACTATTCTGTTTTGAGTACCATATTCTAAAAGTGTAGCCCAATTTTCGCCAGCATTATCTTCACCTAAGATTTTTACTAAAACCTGAAAATAATGATTAAAATACTTTTCAAATAAAAATCTTAAGATATATTCCAAATCATCAATTGTATCTTCAATTACTATATTTATATGCTTCTTGTTTTTGGGGTTGAAATTTTCATAATCATCGTAAGAAACTTTAATTG
>CAZIIZ010000290.1:0-4714 GCA_964539225.1 uncultured Hyphomicrobiales bacterium
ATTCCGGTTTTGTGAGTCTTCGAACAAATCATTCTTATGATTCAGCGTAGCTAATGCAGGAATCTAATCTTATTCGAGATACTGATATCTTATGATTCTTAATCAATCCCGCCATTTAATATCTATTATTGTACTTATTATTACGCAATATTTATATAATGGTTAGCATTTTATGTATAGACTTTTAAAAATATATTGCAGAATATAATTAATATTGTTATCTTTGCATACATTTTTATTAATATTTATTAGGTTTCGAAATTATGAAAAATTTACTTTTAATGCTTGCTTTTTCAGTATTCGCTGTATCGTGCAGCGACGACAGCACTACTACTAAAACCGAACCTACTCCAGTAGCCACTACAGTCAAGGATCAAGACGGAAATGAATACAAAGTTGTTAAAATCGGCTATCAAACTTGGACTGCTGAGAATTTTAAAATGAAGTATGAATTTACAAGAACCGACCCCACTACTGGTTCAATGGTAACATATATTATGGGCAGAGCATTCGATAACAATGAATCTTATGCCTCAGCTTATGGAAGATTATATCCATTATCTTTAAGGGACGTAAAACTCGAATCTCTTGCTCCTGACGGTTACAGATTGCCAACTAAAGCAGATTGGGAAGAATTAATCAAAACTGCAGGTACGCTTACTAAAGCCGGATGTTTGAAATCAAAAGAATTATGGATTGCTCCGAATAGCGGTGCTAATAATGAATATGGCTTTAATATTGTTCCCGGCGGATATACCGACTTGAATAGTGGACAATTTGTAAATTTAACTAAAGTAGCTACTTTTTGGTGTGCCACAACGGCTACTGATTCTATTCCCCATTATGCGATGTTCCAGTACCAAACCCAAGAAGTGAAATTCTTAAATGGTACAAGCGATCAAATGATGTCTATTCGATTTGTTAAAAAATAATTTCGATAGATTAGCTTCAAAAATTAATAGCCTTCTGAAATATTAAAGATACTTTCGGAAGGCTTTTTTAAATTTGATTTGAGACTTTTAGCGTTATCGAGTGTATATATATTTATTATTTATGTTAATTATTATTATATTTTTGAGGAGACTGCTATGCTGAACAAAATGAAATTAATTGTTTATTTGGTGTGTATTGTGTGCTTATTTCCATTTTTGACTGAGTTCGTTTTTGCTACGACTTCTTATAAACCAAATATTGGCGGGACAACATCCCGAAACGGAATAATTTACACCTTCGGCATTTCTGAATGCTTTGTAGATGGAGTTGATAATAAAACTATGGTGGGCTTTATTGCGGAGCTTCGATACATCAACGGAGAGCTTACAGAAACCAAAAGAACTATTTTGCCCGATTATTACCCAGAGCAACTTATATTAGACGACAGTCTGAATAAATATATGATTGTATCAATTATAAACAAGGAACGAGAATATACTTTCGTCGATTCGGATAAACGTAGAAAAACGGATGACTTTACTACTAACGCAATATGCAAGCTCTCTGCTGATTATTCCACTGAAGAATTTTGTACAATTATCCCTAACCTTTTGTTTAATCGTGCTATTATTGCTTTAGATTCTAAAAAATCGATTTATTATGCTCATAGTACTTGGCCCGTCATGGAACCATTTAAAAGTGGCGATTCGCCATTGCTTCATGACAGTTTATATTATATTAGTGATGATGCCATTCAAAAGAAGCAAAGATATATTGATTCGGCGAGTGTATTCGAGATGTCTGCCGAGATTTATATAGCAAAATTGTCGAATGATGGCAAAAATATTACTAAGGCTACATTTGTCGGCTCTGATGCTCGAGATGCCCTGATGAAAATGTTAATTGATAGCAATGATAAAATTATATTATTAACAGCTCAAGTCAATGGTCCGAAATATGGTAATGTACCAATTACTCAGAATGCCTTTCAGAAGGTATTGCCACAGGAATTCTATGATTCTTTAGCTGTAGAAGAGCCACGTAGTAAGTATTGGTTCGCTTCGAAATTAATTCCGCCTACCGTAATTTATATGATAAACACTGAATTAAATGAAGTGGAGTATTGTTCATATTATTCTTATGGGAAAATTACAGATGCTTGCTTAGATAAAGACAATTTACTATATATTTGCGGTTGGAATAGAGAGAATAGTGCAGATATACCTGCCGGCTCATTCGTTGGGCGTTTAAATAAATCCAAAAGTGCTTTTGATTGCTTTTATAGCATGTGTCCAACTGATATAATCGACACTTTGTCATTCTCATATTCTTGGAATAAATATATAGATGGAATAACGGTTGGAGATGTTGAATATCAACAAAAAACAAGATATTATTATTTGGGTGCTACTAAAGATGGAATTTTTGTAGCCGGCACTACTGATGGAGTTCATCCAGTAGCCAATGGATACGAATTCTTTCCTGCTGGGCGTTCTGATTTGATCGGATATAGTTTGAATTTCGATTTAACGAATCCCAAAGCGAATTATTATGGAGCTGGTGGTGCTGAAGAATGCGAAGGTATTATCACTTTAGAAAATGAAGGCTCAACGGATTTATTCGTATTGGGCAATTATACTACATATAATATGTTTGGAGTATATTTGCCATTCGTCGGGAGTAAGCAGTTTATCTCCGGCAATCCGGTAGTAACTTCGATAGTTGATGATGCAAATTATGTTCAAAATTCAATATCAATATTTCCCAATCCTGCGAATGAATCTTTATATGTCAACAGTTCTGAGCTTGACAATACGAACAAAATCGAGATATTTGACGCTTTAGGAATTATGGTATTGGAATGTGTTCCGGCTAGCAAGATTAATATTTCTGCTTTACCCAGCGGAATATATACTCTGAAATATGGCAATTCTCAAAAGAATTTTGTAAAGATATAAACTATAAATTCTAATCAGATAGTAGAAAAAAAACTCTTGAATTTTAAAGTTCAAGAGTTTTTTTGCTATTTGCCATATATTTTTATATCTATTGAAACGCTTAGGTAATATCCTGTGCCACGAAAGATATCAATGCTAAATGGCGGGAGTATTTAATGGCTTTAGCAATTTGACGTTGCTGATAAGCATTTACTCCGGTAATTCTTCTTGGTAGAATTTTACCTTGGTCGTTAGTGAATCTGCTTAAAAATTTAGGATTCAAGTAATCAATTACTTTAGAATCTTTAAGCGGATTCGGTTTTTTTCTAACCGTCTTTTTATTCGGGCGGAAAGTCGAATTGTTCTGCATTGGATGAATAGCGTTCATTATTTGCTCCTTGTCTCTTTAATGTTTTTTGATTTTTCGAATCGTTTATTAAAGCGTTCTACGCGCCCAGCTGTATCGACAAGCATTTGCTTACCGGTAAAGAAAGGATGCGATTTGGAGTCGATATCGAGCACCATTCTATCGCTTTTATAGCACGAACGTGTCTTGTATGTTGTACCGTCAGTCATTACAACATCGACTACGTGATAGTATGGATGAATACCCTTTTTCATATCAGTCCTTATTTAGTGAAATCCATTTTGTCTAATTCTGCTAAGTCTTTTACTGCGACAAATGTTTCCAAAAATCTCAAAGCACCTGTCTTCGCTGAAGGCACGCCTTTTACGATTTTCACATAAACCTTTTCGTCAGCTTTTTTCTTCTTTGACTTATCACCGAAGGTTTGTTGTTTAGCCATAATTCTACTCTTTTTATATCAAGATGTTATTAAATTTTTAGAACTACAAAAATAAGGAAAATATTTTGATTTGTCAAACACTATTTTATTTATTTTAATATTTTTTTATAATTGTCTATTTATATTTGAAAGATTTAACCGCATTTTGCACTATGGGATCGTATTTTAGGTCGAATTCTTCTGGATAAACGAATTGCATAGAGACCAAAGTATTATCTCTAAGGAATTCTACCATGTACATTACCAATTTCGGCGAAGTACTCTTGAACTGGATGCTGAATTTATTCATTTGATACGAGGCATTATTCGGCAAATTCTTTTGTTTCTCGAAAAATGGTTGCACAGCAAAAGCATCTTTCATAGCATTCGCTACTAATCCTTTGCAATAACTGGCTAATTCACTCTGCGAAGTCAGCTCAATTTTGCTTTTAGTGTCGCTAATATATTCTACAATTACTCCAACGGAAAAAGTTTCCTTAGCTGAATTAATTTTTTCTTTAGTAGTTATTTGCACCAATGCAAAAGTGTCAGAATATGCGAAATTGTTAAATTCCGAAGGCATCTCTATTGAAAACATCCCGCTCGGATGGTCGAAATATTTCAACTTCGAGACATCGACTCCGTCGCCCATAGAGCTAATTTTGGAATTATTCAGTTCTTCAAATAGTTGTCTATCTTTCACCGCTAAATCCTCAGCACCAATTTGATGATATCCGTAGGCTCGGTTGTTGAGTGCCTCGGTAAGACTTGAATCTAATTCTAAGGTGCGAGTATAATCATCAATAGCTTCTTTGTATCTTTTCATTTTAGAGAATGAATTGCCACGCTTCAAATACATATCAGCTAAACTATAACCTTGGCTAATAGCAATGTTAAATTGTTCAATTGCTTCGGCGTATTTCTGCATCCTATGCAAAACGAATCCGTAGTAATTATGACTCATAGGATTATTCGGATTGAGTGCGATAGCTCTTTTCAAGTCTTCTTCAGCCGCAGGATCTATCATAGTAGCCATATTAACGGTTGCTCTATTTATGT
>CAZIIZ010000291.1:0-4668 GCA_964539225.1 uncultured Hyphomicrobiales bacterium
CTAATTTTTATAATTTAAAATTAGATAGCGTGGCTACTTATCAGTTTCCTGTTAATGTTTCTGGCTTAGAACTTGCGAGCTGTTGGTCTAAATCCGGTAAATATTTTGCAACTTTGAATTCAAAAAATATTACTGATAGCACGTATGTAACTATAATTCATGTGTTTAGTACAGATAATAATAAAGAACTTTTTACTTTCGAAGCAGGGCAAATTGGTGGACTCGGGGGAATGTTTTTCTCGCCCGACGAAGAGCATATAGTAATTGCTTTCGGCAGTCAAGTGGATATATGCAAGGTATTTAGAATCAAAGATGGAGTAAATACTATAAATTATCATCCGGGAAATTCTAATTCTGGTGCCTGCTTGTCTAATACCGGTAAAGAAATAATATTTTCAGCTGGTCATTATGTTACCAATTATAATTTTTCATCAACTTCTGCTGTAGAAAACGGATACTTTGATAATGGTTCAATTTCATATCCTAATCCTATCCAAGGCGGCGGTGTACTTAAATTCAATCAAGAAAAACCCGGAATTACTAAAATTTATATTAGCGACGAAAAAGGAACAGTAATTAAAGAAATTTCTAATTCTTACTTCGAAGCCGGGCAGCATGCTGTGGCGATAGACGCAAGCGACTTAGCTAATGGAGCTTACTTTATTACAGTAGTGAATGATACACAGAATTTTACTAATAAAATTATTGTTCAAAGGTAGGTAAGGCAATAATGAGAATAAACCAAAAAATAAGAGTAATAATCTATTTATTTCTAATTACTACCGGATTTGAAGCGTTAATTTCGCAGGATGTAGTGAATCCGCCTACTTTGCCAAATGTAATTTTGGGTGAATCCGGAAGCAATCCGGTAATACAGAAGTCCCAATCCAAATTCATTTTAGGGTGGAATTGGGGTAGCCCATGCCGAACATTAGACTCTGCTCTAAAAATGAATACTTATCACAATTTTCCATTCAATTCTTCAGATGTTGGGGATAATATGATGGTAATTGCTCTTCCCGGCGACGGATACCAAAATATTATTGGCGGAAGAAAGGATTATAGACTATCTAACTCGCACTGCATACATTTAAAACCATCTTTATCTTTAAATTCAGATGGCACTTTGTTATCCGGGAGTGTTGATAACTCTCAATCAATATTCGGCTTTAAAACTCGGAGCTACGGGAGCAGTCCTTCGACAGGAGTCAATGCTAACAAATATGTATTAATAAAGTCGGCTACTACAACGAGAGTAAATGTGCTAAAAGATATTTATGATGGCACAACTATGAGGTGGTTAGATTATCAAGAAGCAGATCCTCTAAAAGTTGAATGTACAAGTCATAATGATTATTTACAAATAAATTCAGCGGATGATAAAGCAAAATATCACAGTTTTAATGGCAAGCAGTTGTATCTATCTATTAATCTTAGGGCTATAGATCCTAACGATATTTCTAACAATCTTTTAAATACTGTACTAACTCTAAAACTTAAATATGTATTATATTTAGGGCAAAAAAAGTTAGGAGGCGACTCTACAGTTACAGGTTATATTCGATTCAATAAATTCCCGAATATTGCCGACACAGCAGTGTACCCGATACGCAGTACTGTAAATAATGATTTAAGAGGATATTGTCGCAGTTTATCTGAGCAAACATATAACTCAGAATTTGCGATTACCGCTGCTATGCTTAGAAATTCTTATGCTAATGCCCCTAATAATACAATCACTCTATCTGCATTTGCAAATCTAACAGGTAAAATTACCAATGGAATATACGATGACAATCCAGTATTAAAGAATGATTTTTGGACAAATTATGGAGGTATTACCAATTATATTACACAATTAGACGTTGAGGTGGACTATCACGGCAAAGTCGATGTTGCTATTGATTGGGTACGCTTAGAGACTCCGAGAGCTCAACAATGGCTTCGCGGAGCGTACGACTCAATTATTAACAAAGGAGTAAAATGGGCTACTGATAATGCAACGGCTAATTCTACTCATCCAAAAATTTTTAGATTTTATGGGAATGACGAACTAAGACCAACTGAATGGCAAGCTATGAAGTATTACAATAAATTAGTAGATGGAATGCTTGCGATAGAGCTTAGCCCCAATGCCTTGGTTACTAATGGCGGTTCGACCAATAAATATTTGTATAATACTTACTCAAATGAAATGTGGACCGGAGATAATATCGTACCCAAAATGTCAACTGCCTGCCCATATATAAAAAAAGGAGATTATCTCCAGCAGGCTTCTCATTTCGGCTTTTTAATGGGGTATTCAGGGAGTAATTTAACGCAGTTTAAAGATACTTTGAATTCCGAATATGAATCAATTTTACTTGGCATCTACCCAAATCATGCTAATGATTTTCTGAGGAAGAACAGTATTATTCCGGCAGAAAATGAACCCTATGCTTTAAACTATCCAGATCCTAATACTTATTTTAGTATTGGAACTCTATTTTCTAACGAGAAACAGATGTATTATGCCTTTCAAAAGCAACAAGATATGCTATACCAAAATAAATTTTGGTGGGCTAATTTGTGGATAACTACTGAGCCTTGGGTAGTAGATTTGAACAGCTTTACATTTAAGATGGCTCCTTTTTACGATACCGGTCGTCCCAAGACAGGAGAAGAAATTCGATTAATGACCAACTATCCTCTTATTCTCGGAGCTAAAGGATTAGTATATTGGAAAAAAAGTTCTGAGGGGACTTTAGATACTTTTGGCATACTTGAAAATAATGTTTGGAAATTATACTCGAGAAATAAAATTCTAGCTCTAATTCCTGGCGGAGTTGGGTCTGGTACATTAACTGGCGATGCTTTAGTAATGTCTGATGCTATAGGTGGTGATTATATCAACACTGCGTCAGACCCAAATAACTTTCCAGCCAAGTTCTTCAAACCCACTATCTACAATTGGAATCAATTGGGCATTCCACAAAATCGCATTTACATCGGACTTAAATCTACACGATTCGAAATGATGAAAGTTAACAAGTGCATAGCTCAAATAGATGCGAATAAAATCAACATTCCTTCTCTTTATCAGGAAAGTTTGATGGATCTCCGCTTGGTGGCTTGGAAAGGTAAAGGCTTCAAAACTTGGTATAATCAAGACCCAGCAACAACTACTACAAATATAATGAATACATACATCAAAAAAGATGAGATTAGAACAGCTAAACTCTGGCAGCCTAATGGTGGAACTTTAAATAATAATTACCGAAATGCCGAGGTTTACGCATATACTAATAATTGGGAAAGTACGGATTCTGCATTCTATGATGTTACTATTTTACGACCTAATAATTTTGCTATCGGTAATTTGGATAGATTTTATATAGGAGTACAGAATCGTAGAACTGATCCTTTAGTGTGGGATATTACTACTAATCCGGGTAGGGTAAAATTCTATTCTACGGCTGAGTATTACGATGGATGCCATAGCAGTGTCTATAACACTTGTTTGTATTTTAATGAATACTACTGGAAGAAAATGGGTTGCCGAATTATTCGCGTTCCACTTTCAAATAGCTTTGCTTGTAATAATAATAGTTTTGCAGTTCGAATCAAGGAAATTTTAGCCGATGACTGGACTTTTAATAGCGATAATGCGAATTGGCGAAATATGAATTGGTGCCACGTGCCGAATCTTTATGTTGATTCAGCTGTATTCTCTGCTCCGGTTGTAGATTTGAAAATGCAACCAGGAGAGGGAAAAATTATTAAAATTGAAAAAGTAATGAAAGCTAAAATGGCACTCGCAACCGGAGCTTGCCCCGGTACAGCCGAAACTCCTATAACTATGAATTTAACTATGTCTCGCAATGATTCATTGGTTTATGATTTGGTGTTCGAAAATAATACTTCGACTAAAGCCGAACAATTGGCGATTATTTACGAAGATGCTAGCGGCGAACCATTGAGCATTATGCCGTACGAAGGCGTTGAAGTGGCGGATTATCAGTTAGACAACAAAATTATTCCGAATAGTAAAGCGATAATTTTGCACAATGTCGAGCCAAAATCTAAAATCAAAATCGGTCAGCTGTCGTGTAGCAAAAAGAATTCAAGCAAATTTTTATATCATCTCGACGTAGTGAACGAAAAGAACGAACGTTGCACTGGCAAAAATTGTGCATTGATGAATAACTACAGAAAAGAAACCGTGGAAAACTACGATACTCCTGTTTCTAAGATTAGCATCGTGCCGAATCCGGCTAAAGAAAAAGCCGAATTGAACTTTACTATCGCCGAATCCGGCAACGCAGAAATTATGATAGTCGATATTTTGGGCAATCAAATGCTGAAAATCGGCGACTATACAGCTTTCTCAGGCTTGAACAGCTTGAGCATTGATTTATCAAATTATCCTGTCGGAATGTACAACGTCTTAGTTAAAACTTCCGCAGGCGTTACTTCGCAAAAATTCAGCGTAATGCGATAACCATCTCAGATTACAGCTAACTGACACAATTACCAAACGCTTCTACCCACCAGATTATCCAATAAATGTCGGGTGGGAGATAAAATTCCACAACGAAATCCCGCACCAAATTATCCCAACAAAAATCTTTTGAATTAGAGAAGAGTTCAACTCCATCGGAGTGGTGTTAAGCTGACGCAACTACAATG
>CAZIIZ010000292.1:0-4639 GCA_964539225.1 uncultured Hyphomicrobiales bacterium
AGGCATCAATAGCATCAATGTCTTGCGGGAGTCAACTTCAGTATTTACTAATACTGGCTTAGTTGGCTCGGAAATAAACATATAGATATTGTCCGGTCCTTCGGTAGCTTGCTCAAGGTGCATTATAGCTTCGTCTAAGTATTTCACATTGAAGCCTAAAGTCATCATCTCTCCGTTAAAGTCGCAAGAAAGCGTTTCAATACCTTTTGAACCTGATTCTTCGTCTTCGCCACCAATTACGAAATGGTCTTGATGAATAGTCATTCGGACTTGGTGAGAAATATTGCTTGTAAAGATTGATACACGCTTGATAGCGGCTAAAAATTCTTTTCTGCTGGCTATCATAGTCAAATCATTATTCAAAGGAATTACTGTTTCGTAAGGCGGAAAGCGTTCATCAATAATTCTAGTAATAAATACTGTATCGGCAATATCAAAACGTAAATGCGTGATTTTGCCATAATTTTCAATTGACGACATTAATACATCGGCTTCGACTTTGCGCAAAATTTCTACTGCTCTCGACGGAATAATTACATCAAACTCATCCGGGAATTCGTATTGATCTGAAAATGCAGTAATACGAACCAAGCGGAAGCTGTCCGTAGCGACTGCGTGTACATATTCTTTACGGAATTGGAATAGCACTCCGGTCATAGCCGGACGGAATTCATCTTGAGATACAGCAAATGAAGATTGATTAGTTAGGCTTTGAATATCTGCACGCTTAAAGAATGCAACGTTTGATTCGGGAGTAGCTGCAATATTTTCGATATCCGGTTTTACTGAGTCAAACAATTCAGGCAAATGTAAATATTCGTCAGGATCTAGACCTTTCATATCATAATTGCCTACATCGGTCTTCAGAGTAATATCGAAATTTTCCATATTAGATGAAAATTCAATTTTACCGATATTATCCAAAGCTTTGACTATTTCGCTGATACGACGAGCAGGAACTAAAACAGAACCATTCGCTTCGCCGATTACTTCTATGTCAGTTTTAATGATAATGTCCTGATCGGTAGCAACTATCTGCAAATTATTGTCGTTTAAGCTAAAATGTAAATGCTCCAAAACCGGCAAAGTTGACTTTCGAGGCACAGCTGGAAGCACTTTATTAAGCACTTTCGAGAAGTCGGATAAGACAATTGAGAACTTCATTTATTTCTATCCTTTGTTATTTATAAATAATTTTATATTTTTGCAATTAAATTGAACGTAAATTACGAATTTATATGTAAAAATAAAAGAGAAAATTTGAAATATGCTTACTAAATACGGAACAGATAATATAGCAGTAATGTTGTTAACAGCCATTATATTCATTGCTTTAGCATTTATATTAAACAAGCCTTGGGGAAATTATGTATTTATCCCAGCTGGAGTAATTTTGATTATTTTTACATTATGGTTTTTCAGAGATCCAGAAAGGAAAGCCCCAGCAGCGGCAATGGCAGATCCATCTGTGATAATTTCTCCTTGCGATGGCAGAGTGCTTCAAATTATTGATGCGGAAGAACCGCATTTCATGAAGGGCAAAGTAAAACAGATTAGTATTTTCTTGTCTCCACTCGATGTCCATGTAAACAGAATACCAATCTCAGGCATAGTAAAATATTTCAAATACAATCCGGGCGATTATTTAGTAGCTTATCATCCGAAAGCAAGTCCATTGAATGAGCAGACTCATATTGGAATCGAAAACGCATCCGGCAAAATTTTCTTCAAACAAATAGTTGGTATATTAGCTCGTCGTTTAGTTTGGGATATTAAAGAAGGCGATACCGTAACGAAAGCCGATAAGTTTGGAATGATGAAATTTGGTTCGAGAATCGATATTTTGCTCGATCCTAAGTGCGAAATATTCGTAAAACCAGGCGATAAAACAGTTGCGGGAGTCTCAATTATCGGAAAAATCAGAAAATAAGTATTTTTTTCGAATTTAATCAAAAATCAATACTGAATAATGTTAAGAAATTCGTATTTTTGAACTTTAAATATTTTGAATTTTAGGAAATAGAAATAAATGCGATTCACTCGCTCAATAGTTCCGAATCTTTTTACTCTGATGAACGTGTTCATGGGATTCAGTGCTATAATATACATAGCAGATGGGCAATTGTATAAAGCCGGATTATTTATTCTTTTAGCCGGATTGTTCGATGCTTTAGATGGTATTATTGCTCGACTCCTGAAAGCTACCAGCGAACTCGGTGCCGAGTTGGATTCTTTATGCGATGCAGTATCGTTCGGAGTAGCTCCGGCATTTATGCTTTATCAGGCATATTTCTATCAATTCAATGAATATGGAATTTTGCTTGCATCGCTCCCTGCTTTAGCCGGTGTAACGAGATTAGCAAGATTCAACGTAATGCTTACTTCATTTGAAGACAAATTATATTTCACTGGATTGCCTATTCCGGGCGGTGCATTGACTATACTATCTTTTATGATATTTTTCAAAGATTCAGGATATTTACCGAAAGAATTTGAAGCAGCGTCGTATATAATATTGACCTTATTAGTTAGTTTTGCGATGGTATCGACTATTAAATTCGACAATATGCCTCGTCCAACTAAAAAATACATAAAAAGCAAACCAATAGTTTTCTCTTTATTCCTAATCGGTGCAATTGCCTCGATTGCTACAAAGGGAGTTCTATTATTTCCATTTATGATGTTTTATATTATCGCAAGTGCTATCCGCCAATTCGTCAATTGGATTAAGATGAATATTGATGCAGACGACGAAATCGACGAAGGCGGAGATTCCAACGATATGACTCAATTAGATTAAAATTTTAAATTATATAAACAAGGATTTTGAAGATGAACAATTACAAAGCAGTAGTCAGAATTACTTTAAGAAAAGGAATTTTAGACGTACAGGGCAAAGCAGTGGAAAATGCACTTCACGGTATCGACTTCGATACAATCAGCGAAGTTAGAATCGGAAGATATGTGGAATTACACGTAAAAGCTATCGACATTGAAACTGCAAATGGATTAGTTGCTGATGCTTGCAAGAAATTAATCGCTAACCCGATAATTGAAGATTTCGATATTCAAATCGAAGAAGTTAAATAATTTTGTAAATAATTAAACAGAATATAGATATGAAATTTGGTGTAATTGTTTTTCCGGGTTCTAACTGCGACCACGATGCCTATACAGCCGTAACTAAAGACATGGGTTGCTCTGCTGAATATATTTGGCATAAAGAGACTGCATTGCCTCAAGGCACAGACTGCATTATATTGCCGGGTGGATTCGCTCACGGCGATTATTTGCGTTGCGGTGCTATCGCAAGATTTTCTCCAATTATGGACGAAGTAATTAAATTTGCTAATGATGGCGGATATGTAATTGGTATTTGCAATGGTTTCCAAGTATTAACTGAAGCTCATCTGCTTCCTGGAGCTTTGCTTAGAAACACTAATCTTTCGTTTATTTGCGAAGATTCGTATTTGACTACTATTAATCGCAATACTGCATTTACTTCTGCAATTCCTGAAGGCAAAACTTTGAGAGTGCCTATAGCTCACGGCGAGGGCAATTATTTCGCAGATGCTGATACTATCAAAATGCTTGAAGATAAAAATCAGGTATTATTCCGTTACGCTACTCCGAATGGAGATGTTACTCCGGCGGCTAATCCTAATGGTGCTATAAACAACATAGCCGGCATTATCAACGATAAAGGTAACGTACTCGGTATGATGCCGCATCCTGAAAGATATTGCGATGCTCAGCTCGGTTGTGATGATGGAAAATTTGTTTTCCAATCTCTTATTAACTCATTAAAATAATAAATAGGAGGCGATTATGTTTGGCTTAGGAACTCCAGAACTTCTTTTAATCGGTATGGCTGTGCTTTTATTATTCGGTGCTAAAAAAATCCCCGAATTAATGAAAGGGCTTGGCTCCGGAATCAAAGAATTCAAAAAAGCAGCAAATGTAGAAGATGACGATTCAAAAAAAGAAATCGCCGATAAATCAAAAGACTCGGAGAAATAAATATGTTCGACGTGGGCGGCGGAGAATTAATTCTAATTGTATTAGCTATCATTGTGCTGTTCGGACCTAAAAAAATTCCGGAAATTGCTCAAATGTTTGGCAAAGGTATGCAGCAATTCCGCAAAGCTCAACAAGAACTCAAAGACCAGATTAGCATCGTGCAGACCGAAGTTAATCGCAATATAAATGAAATCAATACAGAATTCAAATCTACCGAGAAATCTTTAGATTTGAATTCTGAAGTTATTGATTCACCAACTGCCGACCCAATTCCTCCACTCCGAAAGTATAAACCAATTAGCACAGAACTAAGTAATAAAGATATAGCGGAATAAAGCTCATTTATTTTGTTTTATGATTATTATTTTTTTTACCGCATAGTAAATAATTAAAAATAAATATAACATATAATCGTCCGAAATTGATAAAATATAATATATATTCATTAATGGATCGAGGAGATTTATGAAATATTATTTATCACTTCTTGCAATTGTCGTAACATTTTGTGTCGGAGCGAATTCATCGTTCGCAGATGAATTGAACTTGGACAAATACAAAATGTTTTTAGAATCGAATAAAAATAGTCGAAGAGCTTATTGTAGGCATTGTGAATACA
>CAZIIZ010000293.1:0-4636 GCA_964539225.1 uncultured Hyphomicrobiales bacterium
TGCCAGACCACGCCCTACGCTATAGTCAACAATAGTGCTGAACAGCACCAGCGATAAAAATCTCCAATCCCACCAGCCATAAAACAAATAGCTTGCCGCAACGATTAGGAGATTTTGCAGTTTCAAATTTTTGTTAGTCGCAAACCAATAAAGTATAAAAACTATCGGCAGGAATATTGCAAAGTCAATTGAGTTAAAAAGCATTCTGTCTGTCTTTATTTAAATGTTTGTTATTGGCATTCTCGGTTATCTTAACATGCCACGCAACTCATTTATTTACGAACTCTCAATAAATGAACACAAATATACATAAAATATTTGAAATTTTCTGTTCTTTTTTGTTACCATCAAAGCTAATTTTACTCATCGAATTAATCCTCTATAGCTCTTTTCAGTGCTTCAATATCGAACTTCCGCATTTGCATAAAAGCATTAACTATTTTGTCGGTATTGACGGGGTTGCTAAGTAAACTTAGAAGCTCCGCAGGAATTATTTGCCACGACACTCCGTATTTGTCTTCCAGCCAACCGCACATACTTTCTTTCCCTTCTTCAGTTAATCGCTGCCAATAATGGTCAATTTCATCTTGAGTATCGCATTCGACTACGAAAGAGACGGCTTCGTTGAATTTAAACTGATTGCCTCCGTTGAGTGCCATAAATTGTGTATGATTTATCTCGAAAATTACAAACATTGGTGATTCGGAGATAATTTTCGATTCTTTAAATATTGAGCAGTAATATTCAGCAGCTTCTTTAGCTTCACTTTCAAACCATAAGCACGAATAAATTGGATTTATCATTATCGTTTCCCTTTTGTAATATTTTCTTTAACTCTATATTTTACTATTTTTGCGATTAAATCATAAGGTATTGGTTTGTCTAATGGAAACTGAACTGCTCCTTTTGAAGTCTTATAAGCGAGTAACTCATTAGAGAATTTTTCTATACCGGAAGCCGTTGGATAGAACCCAATATGGTGCTTGCACACAGCAAAATGAACCAAATTGCCATTCAGTTTGAAAGTTGGCATCTGATAGCTAATCGCCTCGCTCGCTTCAGGAGCGGATTCACGGATTACCGCTCTAATGCTTTGCAAAATGCCTTGAATCGACAACGAATAATTTTCGATATATTCGTCGATATTTCGAGGTTTCGCTATTTGCATTTCCATAGAATGACTCCGTTTATTATCTATTCGCTACGAATAAACTTGACGCAAAGTACATCTTTCTATTTTATCTTGCATTACATAATCAGCCATAACTAGAAACGATACAACACTGATAATTAATATTCAGGCTACTTTGAGATTGATTTACGCTACAATTTATCTTGGAATTATTATTATTATTTTGTAAGTTTGAGCATTCTGAAATTTTATTAAATTACTTTAAGTTAGAGATTCAAATGCCAAGCACCAATTTTAACGCAACTCATGTAAGAATATTTAATCATATTCAAGGCTGGTTACTCCTCTTTGTTATATCAACTACAATATTTACTCCCATCCTGTCTATCTTATACATTAAATATCTGTTCGAAATTACTTCTCCATTTTTCAAAGATTATCCGTCGTTCTATACTTTCTTCTATACCAAAACATTGCTAAATGCAATTATTTTCGGCTGGAGTTTAAGTATCGGACTAAAACTTTGGAAGCGAAGCCCCAGTGCTGTTAAATCAGCTCAACGATACTTAGTGATGCTTCTATCACTTCAAGTAATAGAAGTGCTACTTCCGTATTTCTGCGGCTTACCTATTGATATGTGGTATAGTATTTCTGACAGTAGTTTGGCTATTTCTATCAAAGAAGCTGTTCGAAGCATTATATACGTTGGAGTTTGGTATAGATATTTGTCAATATCCAAGCGAGTACAGGCAACATACTTTTAGTCTATACTTTGATTCAGCAGAGACATTAATAATTTTCTTCACAAATCCACAACTTTGCAATAAATATGACGTATAGCAAATATTATTACTCATATTTTATTATAGAACAAATTCAAAATGGAAGAAATTAAAAAGCACAAATTAACGAAGAGCTTTATCATTTTCATAGTATTCTTGACTGTTGGATTAGTGCTTTGGAAAACCCAAAACAACTCATTCTATTTATTCAATTTCGGTTACATCGGATTAGCAGTATCATTAGGAAGCGGTATATCCGTATTTCTGCCTCGTGAGAAAAAAGTATGGGGACGAAAAATAAGCCAATTATTAATTGCCATTTATCTGCTCGTAGGTTTAGGAGTTCTTGAGCGAGAAAACATGCAAATAGAAGGTTTCTTTTTCTACCTACTTGCCGGAGCATTTTCGGGTTCAGTCATACACTATTTAGTCGCAAAAATATTTGGCACTTTTTTGTTCGGACGAGGATTTTGCGGTTGGGCATGTTGGACTGCAACTGTTCTTGATTTCTTCCCGTGGATGAAACCCAAGCAAGGACGCTTGAAAAATTGGGGAATAATTCGTTATATTCATTTTTTTTCGATATTAGCATTAGTCTTAATTCTGTGGTTCGGTTTTCAGATGAATAATTTCCAGAGCAATTTCACTATGCTATTCAATTGGCTAATCATCGGAAATATTGCATATTATGCTATTGCAATTATTCTCGTTACGGCGTTAAAAGATAATAGAGCATTTTGTAAATACGCTTGCCCTATTCCGGTATTAATGAAAATTGGAGCAAGATTCGCAATTTGGAAAATCGAAATTGCAAAAGAAAAATGTACAAAATGCAAAATATGCGAGAGAAATTGCCCTATGAATATTCAGCTTTTAGAATACATGAATCGCAATCAGAGAATTTCGTCAACCGAATGTATTGCTTGCCAACAGTGCGTAAATGGTTGCCCCGAAAAAGCTATCCAATTCTCTAAAGGATTTGATTGCAATTTTAATGAGCATATAAACTATTGCAATCAAAAAAACATCGGAAGAAAAATAAAATGAAAATTATTGAACAATACGCCTCTAATCATCCAATTTATGCAGTTGTTCGAGCAGAATATTTACAGGATTACACTCTCCGAATCTATTTCGACGACGACAAAATTAGCGAAGTGGAGTTTGCTCCATTTCTGAAGCAATCACATCATCCAGCAATCAAAAAATATTTGGATTTGGAACTTTTCAAAACTTACGAAATAGTCAAATGAGAATTTAGATTAATAATTCAAGTAATTGTCATTTATTTCGCCAATTTATACTGCATTCCGACTCGGAAATTTGCTCCCGGCTGCGGCAGATTAGCTAAGTCTTGATATTGAACATCAAAAATGTTATAGCATTCAACATATAAATTGAAATCATAGATATTCTTCGATAATTTAATATTCGTCAGTAAGTGAGGCTCGTACTCCGTCAACTGTGTAGCTTTTTTATTTTCGTAGGCAAGATATTTGCCATTGCGGAATTCATAGATAAAGCTGCAATTCATCGCAATCTCCATCGGGAAAGCGAAATCGAAGGACGATACAAATTTATGCTTCAAATTGTCGAGAGCATACGTCGAAAAATAGTTCGGATTCATAGCCGACGGTTTCATATCCAAATACGAGTAAGATAAATTTATATGATTGAGCAATGAAAACTGCGAGCAAATCTCCGGAATATTTAAGCCGAGATTTAATTCTAACCCTACGGCATCAATATTCGCTATGTTCAAACTTTGGAACTTTGTGCCTTCTACTGGTTTGCCATCCTTCAATTCTTTAACCCAATCAATCATATTTGAGCCTTGGCGATAGAATACAGCAGCCGAGGCAGTCAGTGTTTTTTCCTTAAGCTTATAACCTAATTCTAACGATTCTGACTCTTCGGGCAATAGATTTGCATCGCCTTTGTGCGTAGAAGTATTGTAATACAATTCTGTAAAAGTCGGATACCGAAGCGATTTATCATAAGACACATAAACAGACGAAGATTCCGTCAAATGATAAGCTAGCTCCGCTCCGGGATAAATATGAGAATCATAGCCTGTGGTATTATTGAAGAGCAATCCGGCTGAGAGCGAGAAACCGTATAAAGAAACATTATGCTCGATAAATATATCCGAGGAATTTCTGAATCCCGCATTGGTAAATTTCGCATTGCCTTCGTTCGGCACGTCTTTATAATTTTCAGGAAGTAGCTTCGTACCGAGTACGCTGCTAAGAATATTATCATTTCTATATTCATAACCAACGGAAGTATTGCCCAAAACGCTAATATAATTCGTCCTTAGCGAATAGCCATACGTTTTAGTTTGGTGATAATTATGCCCTGCGTACCAACTTGCCGCACCGACTCCGCTACGGAATAATTCAAATCTGTCATTATGTTCGCGGTAATAAGTATTAAAATTAAAACTCCAATCCTCTGAAGCCAATGAATAGCGTAATGCTCCGAATTTAGCTGAAGTTTTTTCAAATTGGTCGGGATATGCCGGAGTATAGAAAGAATTTGCACCGAATGCCTTATCATTATAGCCCAAATCAACGGCAATATTGCCGAATGATGCTTTATGAGAAATCGAAGTATATAGATTTAATGCCGTAAAATCGGTATTATTAATGTATCCGTCGGATTTTAATTTATTTGCTTTCTCAGCATTTCCTTTAGTTTGCTCAGCCACCTGTAGCGTGCT
>CAZIIZ010000294.1:0-4631 GCA_964539225.1 uncultured Hyphomicrobiales bacterium
AGAATTTCTACCTTCCGAATGACCAAGAAGCCTTCGGAAGGTAGAAATAATATTGGAATTATTATCAATAGTTTATTACATTCCTAATTCGCCCATTAAGAATCTCCATTCTACATAGCTATTCTCTGCCATTTGTTCTATGGATTGACCCGAACCGTGTCCGCTTTCGAAGTCCACGAATAATAATATAGGATTCTCCTGCCCCGGATTATTTTGCAATGCAGCTGCGAATTTTTTAGCATGCAGTGCATCCACGCGAGTATCGTTTTCGCCGGCTTTCACCATAGTCGCCGGATAGTTAAATCCCGGTTTGATGTTGTGGTATGGAGAATATTTTAATATATTCAAGAAGTCTTCCTGTTTATCCGGATCGCCATATTCCGGAATCCAGTACCGAGCGATTAAGAATTTGTGATAGCGAAGCATATCCAATAGAGGAACGGCACAAATCGCAGCTTTGAATAAATCAGGACGTTGAGTAATCGTCGCTCCGATTAACAATCCGCCATTACTACCGCCTTTGATAGCCAGTTTTTGCGGATTAGAATATTTATTAGCAATTAAATATTCGGCTGCTGCGATGAAATCATTAAATGTATTTTGTTTTTTATTGAGCATACCGTCTAAATGCCATTGCTCGCCGTATTCATTGCCTCCGCGTAGGCAAGCTACTGCATATACGCCACCACGGTTGATAAAGGCTGCTGTAGCTCCGAGGAAGCTCGGACCCATAGTTATATTGAATCCGCCGTAACCGTAGAGCAGCGTTGGGTTGTTGCCGTCTAATTTGATTCCTTTTTTATGGACGATAAACATTGGAACTTTGACTGAATCCTTAGAATAATAAAATACCATTTCCGAAACGATTTCTTTAGTATCAATTGGCGGATTATCTTGGAATACGAATTTCCAATCAAAAGTCTTACCGTCGAATTTGTATAATTTCGAAGAATTTTGGAATGTAGAGAATGAAGCATATACAGAATTTGATTGCTTGTGATAGCTTATTCCTGATACGTCGGCAGTCTCAGGCAATTCAATTTCTTTTATGAATTTTCCGTTTAAGTCGTAAGCTGCCAAGCGAGTAAGCACGTCCTTTTTGTATGCTACTATTACGTAATCATTAGTTATTACATAGCTTTTCAATACTGTGGTTTTGTTTTCGGGATAGAATTCTTTCCAATTTTCGAATCCCGGTTTGTCTAAATCCGTAACCATAATTTTAAAGTTTGGTGCATTATAGTTTGTCATAAAATAGATTTTTCCTCTATTTACGTCAGGATCAGCCTTGAATTCTTTGCTGGAATAAATAGTTTTATATTCATCGTCAGTTCCGGTTTTTTTGATTTTTAAACTGTTGGAATAGAAATCGCCTTCATTGATAAAACTAACATCGCCTTCTTCCGAATCCCAAACGCTTGCGACGTTTTTGGCATCATTCGGAGCAACAATGAATTTATCATTTTCTCTTTTGTCTCCGATTTTATGCAGAAATGTTTGCACAGGAATTTGTTTGTTTATCATTTCTTGAGTTCGAGTGGAAATATAAGCATGCTTTTCGTCTTTAGTCCAAGTGAATTCATTTAATTCTGTAATTGGTTCGCCGATGACTTTTCCGTTTTTGGTGTCGATAATGCGAACTTCTAATATCTCATTGCCTTTATATTGAATCCCTACAGCTGCTTTGTTTGCGTCTTCAGTCAAATCGAAACTAGAAATTGAGGCTTTACCGGTTTTGTCATATACTTCAGGATCGAAGATTAGGATTTCTTTTCCTTTGATGCGAGTATATATTTTATTCTGCTGTTCGCCTTTTTTGCGAGAATAGAAAAATTCTCTATCTGCTTTGAACACAGGCGAGCTAATATAGTCGCGGTCTAAATATGCAGTAATTTCCTTTTTAAGTCCTTCTACTTCTTTGTAGTTAGATTTTACGAAGTCTAAAGTAAAATTATGCTGAGTGTGCGACCATTCTTTTGTAGCAGAATCGTTTTTGTCTTCGAGCCAACGATAGGGATCAGTAATCTGGAAATTGTGTATTTTATCCGTTACAGGTTTGGGAGTAGTAGGCGGATAGTTGATTTTAGCGTTGAGATTCATATTGATTCCTATTGCTGCGGATAAAATTAGTAAACTTGATAGCTTCATATAATTGCTTAATTTATTGTTTAACATACAAGTTCACTATGACGAAAACTACGCCGACAAGTTGCAACGACAGCTAGTAAATACATAAAATGAAAATTATATTATAAAAAACAAGAAGTTAAAAAATTAAAAAATTATTTTTGAATATTTACTTTCAGAGAAAATATATGATTGCTGAGATATTTTCAATTAATTAGCAATAACACTTGCATATTATTAAAAAATTTCATAATTTGTACGCTCACGTTATTGTATAATTATATGAGGTGAATAATGAAAAGGCTTTTTACGTTGCTTTGCATACTAATTATTAGTAGTGTCGGACTAATTGCTAAAACTCCCAGACTCGCATTCTTGCCGTACAAAAATATGGATGGAAAGGCTGAGTTAAATAAATGGTGCTATTCATTGCAGGATTCTTTACAAAAGCATTTTGTAGGACTCGACCCCGAAAGTAAAACTGTTCAGATTGTGCCTTATGACACTATCGAAGTAGTATTATCCGAACTTAACTTAGATCCTTCTAATCCCCAATTCGATTCGGATATGTGGAAAGTAGTAGAGAGATTAAATGTTGATTATGTAATATCCGGTAATTTCGTGATTCAAGCTGAGAGATTTTTAATAAATACCTATATTTACGATGTTGAAATGAAGTTGCCTATTAACACGTACCAAGCTAGAGACATTTTTGTACCATTGGATAAAGTAATGGCGGCAATTAGACCAATTGCTAAAAAAATGCAAGGATACTTCTTTAAATAGTTTTAAATTACTATATTAACGAATTGGTGGAGCGACAAATTGCGACGAAAAATCTATATTGTCGCTCTTATTATATAGTTGATAGCGAAATATTGACCGATTAACGATAAATTTTAGAGTTTTGAAAAATAACTGTTCGTTTTTATCTAAATATGTATTATTTTCGAAATCTATGGGCTGACATATTATTTTATAATGGGTGTAATTATGTTTGAAAAGTATATTGAGCAAAAAGAACAAAATTTAGCTGACCAGATTAATCTAACCGCTGATTATGTTAATCTTTTCGAGATGATTTTTAATCCGAAAATCGAACAGGCATACAAAAGCTACTTTTCGGCAGAAGTTGATTGGTGGTTGTACGAGGAGCAAATCGCCCGTACGTCCAATTTACGATTCAATTTCGACGACCCAAAGTTGAATTCATTTCTGCAACAAATGGACGAACTTTATAAAAAAAATGCCAGATTCTCTACTGTATCCTTGCCCTTAGTGATAGTTCTGCCGTCAAAGCACGTATGAATTACCTATGCCGTCCTCGCACTGCTCTGAAGTGGTTTGTGTATCGCTGGGATCAAACTAAAACATATCACGAGATTATTAAACGTCTAAATTACTTAGATGATTATAAGTATTTGACCGAAGGCTTCGTGAACTATGTGCGTAGTAATAATGTAATTAAAACGCACGATGATTTGATTAATATGTCCTTGTTTGATAAAATCATAAATGAAATTGATAATCAGATGTTATCGGATTTATCACCTGAAGGTTTTGTGCAGTTAATGGGACCTTTATTTGCGTTTTTCAATTCCGATGCCGATCATCAAGATACTGCGAAAATTCCTGTTGAGGCTGTTATCGTGTTTTTTGATGATAAAAATATGATGAGCCTTTCGACTAAGCTTGAATCTGCTTTCCGTTCCGGAGAATTATTGCTAATCTCTAAAAAATATTTGCTTGGATTTATTTATAAGTCTTTATATGATGCGGACAATAGGTACGGTGGGGGAGAGGATAATATTACTAAAGTTACTAAGGAAATAGAGCAAGTAAATCATAACTTTATGAATATCGCTAATTCGCTTAAGGAAAATATTGCTAAAAATCAAGATTATTTAGCTCCCGAAGAGTTAACACATTTGGATGAAGTAAATTTCCAACCGGAATTAATTGACGATTATAACGAAAATGAAGAAGAAACCGAGATTCAAGAAGAGTCATCTATGAATCTGAATTTCAGTAATTTGAATTTATCAAGCTTTGCTAATAATTTATCAAAGCAAGAAGACGAAAAACTGCCGATAGCTGAAGAAATTGTCGAGGAATCGGTGCAAGATGATTTCGGCGGATTTGATTTGTCTGCATTCGGCTTTGCTGAAGATGAGTCTGGGAATATTATAGCCGAAGCTCCGGAAGCAATTCCTGTGCAGCAATCTCTGCCAGTAGCTCCAAAAATTATACAGGAAGAGTATATTCCTTCTGAAGTAGATTCTGTATTGATAAATAAAATTGCAAATGCAGCTAATAATAAAAATAAAAATTTAAAATCTTTATTAGATACTTTGATGAAAGAAATTGGTCAGTAATTCAATTAATATGAAATTATTAGTATTTATAAGTGAATAATGAGAAATATGCAAGTGGATAATAAAAAGCAGTTAAGCAACGAAGAAGATTTGCATGCTATTCGCCGTTGTCTTGACGGCGATAATTCT
>CAZIIZ010000295.1:0-4596 GCA_964539225.1 uncultured Hyphomicrobiales bacterium
TGTAATGCAAATTCAAAATTCAATTCAATTTGCTGTGTTCGATACCGGAATTAGAATCGCCGAGCAAAACTTAGAACATATATTCGATGAATTCCGTCAAGCAGACGGTAGCACATCCCGGAAATTCGGTGGCACCGGATTGGGTTTGGCAATTGCCAAAAAATATACAGAACTTCTCGGCGGCACTATATCGGTCAATAGTAGTATTGGCGAAGGTTCTACTTTTACAATCAGTTTACCCAATAAGTATTCAGGAAGCAAACAGTCGAGATTAGAGCCTCCGCAGCAATTTACTAATCAATCTAAGAGCGAAGTGGCTATTTGTCCTCCGCTATCTTCGTCTAAAACAATATTATTGGTCGAGGACAGCGAACCAGCAATAATTCAAATCAAAGACTTTTTGGAGCAAAGTGGATATAATATTTTAGTAGCTCGCGACGGCGGCGAAGCTCTCGAAATTATCACCAATACAATTCCGGAAGCTATTATATTAGACTTAATGATGCCGGATATTGATGGCTTTGAACTTCTTGCCACTATACGTAATGCCGACAGAACCGCTCATATTCCGGTACTGATTCTGACCGCAAAACATATTACTAAAGATGAGTTGAAATTCTTGAAACGCAATAGTGTATATCAACTGATACAAAAAGGCGACGTAAATAGGATCGAATTACTAAATGCTATTTATTCGATGATATATTCAGATAAAGCTGAGGAAACCAAAACAAATCGTGATCCTCAAATAATTGAAGGTAAGCCTTCAGTTTTAGTAGTAGAAGACAACCCTGATAATATGCTTACAGTCCGAGCATTATTGTCCGATGATTATACTATTATTGAGGCGACCGACGCTGATGATGGTATAGCGAAAGCAAAAGCTTATCTGCCGAATTTAATACTGATGGATATCGCATTGCCCGGTATGGATGGCATCGGGGCATTTAAGATTATTAGAAATATTGGCGAATTGCAACATGTTCCAGTCATTGCTTTAACGGCAAGTGCGATGACTACGGATCGAGAATCAATTTTAGCTCACGGATTCGATGGATATATTGCGAAACCAATAGATGATAAATTATTTTTCAAAACCTTGAAAATGGTGATTTATGGAACTCAAGAAGATTAAGATTTTAGCAATAGACGATAATAGAGACAATCTGATTAGTCTGAAAGCATTAATTTACGAAGCTTTTCCGACGGCTATTACTTTTACAGCTTTAAGCGGAGCCAAAGGATTAGAAATTGCACTAGAGCAAGACCCCGATGTAATCCTGCTCGACGTGGTTATGCCCGATATGGACGGTTTCGAAGTATGCAAGAAATTAAAATCAGACAAATTCTTGAACGAAATTCCTGTTGTGTTCGTTACAGCGATAAAAGGCGAACGTGAGAGCCGAATTCGTGCTTTAGAATGCGGAGCCGAAGCATTCTTATCTAAACCTATCGACGAAATAGAGCTGACTGCCGAGATTAGAGCAATGATAAAAATCAAAGCAGCAAGTTTGGCTAAACGAGACGAGAAAGCGATATTAACTCGATTAGTTGCTGAACGCACTTTAGCTTTGGAGCAAGAATTAAAGCGTCGTAAAACAATTGAAATGGAATTAAGAGAAAAGGAAGTGCAATATAGAAATCTTGCCGATTCAGGGACTGCTCTGATATGGTCTTCCGGGGTAGATAAGCTTTGTAATTATTTCAACGAGCCTTGGCTTAATTTTACAGGCAGAACTTTAGAACAGGAACTCGGTAATGGTTGGGCAGAAGGCGTTCATCCGGATGACTTCGCTCATTGTCTCGATATTTACACTACTTCATTTGATAATAGAGTCAAATTCGATATGGAGTATCGGCTCTTGCATCGTAGCGGTGAATATGTTTGGATCAGAGATTTGGGCAACCCAAACTATAATAGTAATGGTTCATTTGTCGGATATATCGGGCATTGTTTTGATATTTCCAAGGATAAAATGGCTGAAACTCTACTCAGAGAAAGCGAAGAAAAATTCAAATTACTATATACTTCCATGAGTCAAGGTTTAGCTCTGCACGAAATCATTCTTGATGACGAAGGCAACCCGATTGATTATGTATTTTTAGATATTAATGACAGTTATACTAAATTGCTCGGAGTTACTCGCGAAATGTCAATAGGTAAACGTATCAAAGAAGTGATGCCGCAAGTAGAACAATACTGGATTGACATTTTTGGCAAAGTAGCTTTGACCGGCAAACCTGCATATTATGAAAACTATCTTGAAACTACAGGACGATATTATGCTACTTATTCTTATTCTCCGAAAAAATATCAATTTGCGGTATTAGTCTCAGATATTACTGACCGTATTGAAGCAGAGAAAAAAATCCTTAAAATCAGTCAACACTACCAAGCATTAATTGAAAAAGCTCCAGATGGCATTGTTTTAGTTACTCTTGAAGGTGAGATGATTTATGCAAGTCCATCAGCCAGAAGAATATTCGGATTTGAATCCGATGATGCTCTTCTTAGCCCAAATGACTTTACTCATCCCGATGATCTTCCGATGGTATTGTTCCATTTGCAAAAATTGATTGAGCAACCGGATTATATTCCAACATTGCAATACAGATATGCTGGTAAGAATGGAGAATGGAAATGGGTGGAAAGCACATTTAGTAATTTAATTGCCGATCCAAGCGTCAAAGCCATCGTAATTAATTTCCGAGATATTACAGACAGAAAAATTGCCGAAGAGGCTTTAAAAGCTAATGAAGAAAAATATAAAATGTTCATTGATTTGGCTCCGGATGCTTTTTTCCAAGGAATTAGCCATGGCAATTTCATAGAAGTTAATTCAGCAGCTTCTGAAATTACTGGTTATAGTCGTGAAGAACTCCTCAAAATGCAAATGCAAGATTTATTCTCTGATGGTAGTATTGCCCAACGACCTTTAAGATTTGATCTGATAGAAAATGGCGAAATAGTAAGAATCGAAAGAGATTGCATTAGAAAAAATGGGGAATCAATAATTATTGAAATGACTTCTAAAAAAATGCCGGATGGCACTTATCAATCATTTGCTCGGAATATCACGGATCGGAAAAAAATTGAAAATAAATTAATTGAGAGCGAAGAAAGATATCGTGCTTTAGTTGAAAATTCTCTAGAAGGAGTAATGTTAGTTGATCTAGAAGGAACAATTATATTTACTAATTATTCTACTGCTCGTATCCTTGACATACCGGATATAAATTTAATAATCGGTAAAAGCGTTTTTGACTTTCTATCTTCAGAATCTGCTATCGAGGCCACCCAAGATTTCGAGAATGTAAAGCAAGGGAAAGATTCATATATAGCGAGCTATCATTGTAATACTTTTAGCGGTAGAGAAATTTGGGTGGAAAGTATTGGGAAAAGGATTAGGCACGAAGGCAATGAAGTTGATTTGATATCTTTACGAGATATTACTGAACGAAAAAAAGCTCAAGAAGAAATAATTAAAGCTAAAGAGCTTGCTGAAAAAAGCGAGAAAAGATTACTTTTATTTATTAACTCCATACCTGATATTGTCTGTTACAAAGATGATTGCGGCAGGTGGCTTTTAGCCAATGATGCGGATTTGGAACTATTCCAGTTAAAAGATGTCGATTATCGGGGAAAAACTGACGAAGAACTTTCACATTTTACTGCTGATATTTATAAAACAGCATTTGAAAACTGTATGGATTCGGATATGCAATCTTGGGAAAACGGCATAATTACTCGCGGAGTAGAGATAATTCCAACTATCGACGGGATAATAAAAGTTTACGATGTCTTTAAAGTTCCAATATTTAAAACCAATGGTGAACGCGATGGTCTTGCAGTAATTGGGCGAGATATTACTGAACTCCAGAATACTCAAGAAGAATTAATTCTATCCAAAGAAAAAGCCGAAGAAAGCGATAAATTAAAGTCTGCTTTCTTAGCGAATATGAGCCACGAAATACGCACTCCGATGAACGGAATACTCGGATTCGCAAATTTATTAAAAGAACCGAATTTAACAGGCGAAGAGCAAAATGAATATATCAGAATAATTGAAAAAAGCGGTGCAAGAATGCTTAATATTATTCATGATATAATTGATATTTCTAAAATCGAGTCCGGTCAGATGGAAACAATTATTTCCGAAACTATTCTGAAAGAACAAATCGAAGATATTTATACATTCTTCAATTTGGAAGCCGAACAGAAACAGATTTCACTTCGTTATAACATTTCATCAACAGACTTGGAAATTATAATTGATACAGATAAAGACAAAATATATGCTATACTGACCAATCTTGTGAAAAATGCTTTAAAATTTACCGAGAAGGGATTTATTGAATTCGGATACTCAAGTATGGACAATGATATACTATTTTATGTGAAAGATACCGGAATAGGAATTCGTAATGAACATAAAAATATTATCTTTGATAGATTTAGACAAGGTAGCGAATTGCTATCCAGAAATTACGAAGGTGCCGGATTGGGTTTAGCAATTTCTAAAGCTTATGTAGAGATGCTCGGCGGCAAAATATGGGTAGAATCTGAAGAAAGCAAAGGCACTACATTCTACTTTA
>CAZIIZ010000296.1:0-4586 GCA_964539225.1 uncultured Hyphomicrobiales bacterium
AGCAATTTTTCCTATAGCTGGTTTGGCTACCAGGTTTTTACCTATTTCAAAATCTTCTATTTCGAATTTTTCTTTCATAAATTCTACACTCGCTTGTATAGCGAAGTACGTGTCTCGTTTACAGCAGCGAGGTCCTTTATGTTCTTCAATTTTTGCTAAACATTTAGAAGTTAATTCGCTGGAGAAAGCAGCCCATTGACCTTCGGTTTCTTCGTCTATTCCATTAAATATTTCTAAAAATATTCCGGCACCAAGAGCAGCACCGCAAGTATTTTCTTCGAATTTGCAGTCAACGCAAATCTCGCACATCGCTCTTTCTTCGGCAATATCTAATAATTCGGATAGTTTATCTCGTCGGGAAATTTTATCCTTAGTTACAGTAAGCATTACGGCAGGAAGTATCAAATGATGCTCGGCACCGTGCATTTGCACTAACGGAGAGTTCATGATTTCTACGGCTAAGAGCATAGGGTCATTACCGAGGTAAGCTAAACACTTTTCTTTAACAAATTCGTTTACTGTCTGATTCATACAGTTATCGCAAATAATATGTCCGCTAACGCACCGAGAAGTTGCTGGTGCAGTAGCACGACAATTATCGCAATGCACAGTAATTGCTTTATCTAATTGTTCTAATTTATCACCACAAAGTACACAAATACTAATATCTTTGCCGGTGTGATTATATATTTTCTTCATCGCTCAAATATCCTTGATTAATACTTTAATTGTTTACAGTAATTTAGACGTTTATTATTGAAATTATTTGAAATAAATATCCGGTCGTCTGTCGTCAAATATATTATTTTCAGAATTGAAAGATTTATTGCGTGTTTCGGTAGGATTAATTTCGGCAATTATCACTTCTTCTTTATCAGCCGAAGCCATTGCTAATTCATTACCATTATACGAATGGATGGCGGAAAGTCCGTTAAATAATAATTCTTCGCCATTTTCATTTTCAGAGCCTACCCTATTAGCCACAGCAAGATATACTTTATTTTCAATTGCCCTTGCCGGCATCACCTTAGTCCAAATATTAGTTACTAAATTCGACGGGCAAACGATCAAATCAGCTCCTTTGAGAGCTAATGAGCGAGCAGATTCTGGGAAACGCCAATCATAGCATATCATTGTGCTTAATTTCAAATCAAATTCCGGATAATGTATTACGAAAAATCCTGTATCGCCCTCCGAGAACGCATATCGTTCCTTATAAAATAGATGAGTTTTGCGATAAATTCTATCATACTTCGAATCGGGGAAAGCAATTTGTGCTGAATTGTAAATTTTTCCCTGACTAATCTCTGGGAATCCATAGACAATTATTTTGTTTTTTTGCTTTGCGATGCTTGACATTTCTTGATATACATTCAACTTGTTATAGTCGTTTGCCATCGCAGCGGATTGTTCCGAATTAACTACAAAATATCCGTTTAAAGCTAATTCCGGGAATACGATAATATCTGCATCGACTGAATCGGCTTTGTCGCAGATTTTGATAAAATTGGATTTGCAATCTCCATAAATAGGAGCGAATTGATATAATGCTAATTTCATTGTATAATATCCATAGTTGTAATTTTTTGATTTACAATTTAAGAAATTTTATGATTAAAAACAATTATTACAGTTCGGATTTATACGACAAAGCCTATCAAAATACAAAATATTCTGATAGGCTCGGTTTAAATAATAATATTAATAATAGCTATTTACTTGCCATCACTAACAATTAGGTTCAGGAATTGTGCGGATTTTTTAAATTCTTCTTCTAATTCAAATGTAAATATTTCGAGATCTAAATCATTAAGCTCTGGGTAGCTATCGCAAAGTATTTGCCAAGATTCAGTTTCAACTAACTTCACAGTTGTGAAACCTTCATACACTCCAGCTCCCCACATTTCGCATAGAATATCAGCGAAACGTACAATTGCTATTAGCACTTTTGATTTTTCGATTTCAGCCGGATAATTATGATGTCCAATTATTACGGTCAATTCCTCAGGCAACTTCCATAATTTTGCGATATGCTCGCCCACTTCTAAGTGGTTCACTCCAAATACTTCGTATTCGGCTTCGACATCGAACATCCCTTTGCTTTCTACTAAATCGACGACTTGCATATACTTGTTAGGATCAAATTGAATCATCGCCAATTTGCCAATGTCATGCAATAAACCACCGATAAATTCAGTTTCTTTAAAGAATTTTTTAATTTTAGTAGAAAGTGCTTTCGCAACTATACCAGTACAGGAAGCATGCCACCAAAATTTTTGCATTATTTCCGCAGCTTGCCTTTGAGAATTCATTAAAAATCGAGAAAAGATCGAAACGCCAAGCACAATATTAGTCAAGCGATTCAACCCCAAAGTAATTATTGCTTGCTGTATCGACGTGATTTCAGTTCGTGTAGCATACAATGGAGAATTCGCCACTCTAAGCAATTTCAAGGTTAAAGAGGCATCAGTCTCAATAATTTGAGCTATATCCCTAACATCGATATTTTCATCTTCCAATAATTGCAAGACCTTTGCTGCCACTGGAGGCAAAGTTGCAAATTCTTGGGTTTCTATTAATGCGTTAATAAATGACATATTTCAACAGTTTACGTTCGTAAAAAATATTTTGCTTTTATGCAAAAACTTTAAGACACTCTAAAATAACAAATTTTCTTAGATTTTCACAAATAAATCTTTAATATTTATAAATATTTTCCAAAGAAATAATTTTATTAGGTATAAGTACTATGAGAACGCAAAAATACAAATATTATGTCCGATTTTATCATAAAAAATTGTAAATTTATATTTTATTATTTTCGGAGTCAATCTGTATGAGAAAATCAATAAATTTAGTAATCGGCTTACTATTTTCGGCTTCAATATTTAATATCGCATCTGCCAGTCCAATAAAAAGCAAATCCGACAAAATCGTACTTGGCTATCATCCGGCGTGGGTGAATGATGCTGCTATTGAACGATATGATTGGAGCGTATTGGATGTAGCTGTATATTATGGATTCGAAGTGAATCCAAATAACGGGACAGCATATTCTACTTATAAATGGAACGAAACCAAATTAATCGAAATTGCTCACGAAAACAAAGCTAAAGTACAATTATTAGCCGCTCTATCAGGCGATGATAATTCAGTTTTATTATCTAATTATTTAGTCTGCGACACTTTGATTGATAATTTAATCAATTGTGTTAAATTGCGAAATGCCGATGGAATCAGTATTGATTTTGAAGCTTTGCCGACTTCGCAGAAAGCTAACTTCGTACGATTCTTGACTTCACTTAGGAAAGCAATGAATGAACAGTTGGGCGACTCTTCCCTACTGACCGTAGCTGGTCCGGCTGTAGATTGGAGAGAAAGTTGGGATTTTCCTGCTATATCCGATATAGTGGATTATATAGTTTTAATGGGATATGATTACCATTGGGCTTCGTCTGAGAATGCCGGAGCAGTAGCTCCGATGGGAGATTCTTATTGGAATGTTATAAGCTCAACCGAAGAATATATCAATCAAAAAGTGGACAAAGCTAAATTATTGCTCGGAGTGCCTTGGTACGGCTACAATTGGTTAGTCGAAAGCGAAAAATGGGGAGCTACTACTCTCGCTTCAGCTAAATCTTATCAGTATTCTGGTGCTAAAAAGTTAGCTCAACAGTATGGAAGCGAATTAGACTCAGCTACCAAATCAATCAAAGTCCGCTATCAAGACGATACCTTAGCTTGGCATCAGCTTTGGTTCGACGACAGTTTGAGCCTGTCATATAAATACGACTTGGTAAATGATAAAGAAATCGCCGGTATAGGGATTTGGGCAATTGGTTACGAAGGCGATAATCCTGAAATGTGGCAATCAATTGCGAACAAATTTAAACGCAACAGTTTAATGGAAGAATTCGCCCAAACTTCGACTACTATTTTACGCCAAATTTCAGATAATGATTATTTACTCGACGCTCAATACAAAATTTCCGCTATAAATATAATTGATAATTTAGGCAGATTCGTAGATGCTCGCATAACTACAATAGAAAACAACAGAGCAATGCTCGATTTCTCTAAGGTTCGTGGATTAATAATGATTCAAATATCTTATGAAAATGGAATATCAGAATCAATTAAAAAGTTGAATATATAACAAATCGCAAAAATATTCAAATAGTTCTAAACAAATAAAATATTTTTCCTTAGCTTTGTATATTAAATTTATTATTATTCTAAACAGATAAAAAAAATATGGAAGAAGTAGATATATTAATCATAGGCTCCGGATTAGCAGGAATTATCGCCGCATTATCCGCTGCCGACGAAGGCAAAAATGTTTTAATCCTGTCCAAATTAGATTCGTTGCTAAGTGGGAATACTCACTATGCTCAGGGCGGAATAATATTCAAAGGCTTAGAGGACAGTCCTGAAAAATTACAAAAGGATATTGAAATCGCCGGAGACGGGCATTGCTGGAGTCCGGCAGTAAAGCAACTTTGCGAATTAGGTCCGGCACTTGTAAGCAAGTATTTAATTGAGCGTTGTAACGTTGATTTTGATGTAACCGACTCAAACGAATTAGA
>CAZIIZ010000297.1:0-4580 GCA_964539225.1 uncultured Hyphomicrobiales bacterium
CTAGCTGAGGAATTAAATAATTTCAAAATTAAAGAACTAAAGGAATTTGGTGTGGATTTGAAGGAATCAGCTCAAAATCTATACGCTCTATTGGAAAATTTATTAGAATGGGCAAGGCTGCAAATGGATATGACAGAATTCCAACCGGAATCCTGCCAACCGAAGTTCATTGTTGACCAAAATATCGAAGCTATGAGCAAAGATATAGAATTGAAAAAAATTAAAATAATCAATTCTATTCCAGACAATTTAGCTGTCGATGCCGACGTATCAATGCTTAACTCAATCCTAAAAAATCTGATATCTAATGCTATTAAATATACAGGAAACGAAGGAATTGTCCAAATTGGGCGAATTGATGATAAACAATACGGTGCTTGCTTCTTTGTAAAAGATAATGGCATTGGAATGAGCCAAGACTTGCAAAGCAGAATATTCAAATTAGACAAGGACAGTCTCAATCCAAGCGAGACGAATGCAATGTTCGGCTCAGGGCTTGGGCTGCTATTAGTCAATGAATACGTAAAGAAACATAATGGCAATATTTATTTAGAAAGCGAAGAAAAATTGGGTAGTATATTTTACTTTACGTTAAATAATATTCAATAATTTAGTGCAAAGTATAATATTTGTAACTAATATTATCATTAATATTAGTTTACTTTGGAATTGCAAAATAATATTGTTATATTGATGGAAGTTTTTTGGAAATATAAATTAATGAAATTACTGCGATAGAAAAGACAGAATGTTGTTCTTAAACTAAATCAAAAGATAGATTCGGGGACAGATGAAAAAGATACTTGTGATTGATGATGCGGAATTTATTTTAGAATCTACCTCTACGTTGCTTAGATTCGAAGGATACGAAGTAGTTACTGCCGCTGATGGAGAAGAAGGCGTTCAAAAAGCGTTAAGCGAGAAGCCTGACTTAATTCTATGCGATATTTCAATGCCCAAAATGGACGGCTACGGAGTATTAGAAAACATTAGGCTAAGTAGTGTTACGTCCACTACCCCTTTTATATTCCTCACAGCATTTACAGAGAAATCCAATATGCGAGCAGGAATGGAAAAGGGAGCAGATGACTTTCTAGTAAAGCCATATACTCGAGATGAACTTATAGCAGCTATCGGAGCTCAATGGAGCAAACACCAATTAATCGAGAAACAAGTACAGGAAAAAGTAGAAGAAGTCGGAAGAAGCGTTACTTATGCTTTGCCGCACGAATTTCGTACTGTATTGAACGAAGTAATCGGGTCTGCTAAGTATCTTCAGTCCTCATCGGACGATGTAAGTCCCGATGAAATTCAAGAGCTATCATCAGATATTATTTCGTCGGCGAATAGATTGATGAAGATAACAGAAAACTTCTTAAGCTATGTTCGTATCGAATCAATATTTGCCAATCCTACCCAAAGAGCCGGATTGCGAACATTGTTTACCATAGAACCGGCAGCTATGTATCAAGATATTGCTTCGCAAATCGCTGAAAAATATCAGAGATTGGATGATTTGGAGTTCGGATTTACTATTGATGGAATTTCCGCAGAAATATCCACTGAGAGTTTCCATAAAATGACTGATGAGCTAATCGACAATGCTTTCCGATTCTCAGTTCCCGGAGCTAAGGTGCTAATTACTTCTAAAATAGAAGAAGATTTGTTTTTAGTAACCATCGAGGATCACGGAAGAGGAATGAGCCGAGAACAAATTGCAGGAATAGCTGCATTAGCTCAGTTCGAACGTACAATTTATGAACAGCAGGGCGTTGGGCTTGGTTTAGTGATTTCAAAAAGATTATCCGAATTGCATGACGGAAGTTTCACAATCCAAAGTGAAGAAGGCAAAGGTACTTCCATAACTTTTGGATTGCATTTTACGACGAGCTATTAAAACTATGCTAAGTATGAATAGACTTATTATCGTGCTTGTATTAGCGTTAGTAATCGAGACGGGTGAGCTTCATTCTCAATGCGATTGCCCCGGCAATGTGCCGCCTCCGATGTTAGTTATTTCCGGACCAATTAATAATGGACGCTTAATGGCAAGCAATGGAGAAGGTTCAATTACAGCGTCTTATAGCTATTCGCAAGGCAAGAATCTCTATTCCCACGATTCAAAGCAAGCAAATAAATTTGAACGAGAATATAGTCATAATTACATAGGTTTATACGCAAATTACGCATTAACTAATAGAATTGGTGTCGGCGTTGAAACGGCATTTTTCAGTGCTAATGTCAAAGACGTTTATGAGAATAAAGATTATTCCAAATTATCGCATCTTAGTCTGAGCGGAAGATATAATTTATTTACTCGCGATTCAGATGACGAATTCATCATCAATGCCGGTATAAAATTCCCACTTAATTCGGACGAACTAGACACTACTGGATTAGCGAAACCAGCGAGTTCAGCTTTTGGGTTTTTACTCGGCTCTGTATATAATCTAATGCTAAACAGCCAAATGAATTTAATTACTTCCGCTAATTACGACTTGAATTTGGCAAATTCCGACGGCACAAAAATCGGAAATGGAATATATACCCAGATGATGTTAAGAGATAATAATATAAATAATTTCGCACCATCGCTTTCACTTGCTTTCGATTACAGAATGAAAGATAAATATAAAGAAATTAACGTGCAGAACTCAGGCGGATATACATTAAATATCGTTCCGGCTGTGGCTTATAGCATCGAGAGCATATCGTCAGCAGTAAATCTATCTTGTACTCTTCCTTTATATAGGAACTTAGAAGGCTATCAGAGCGGTAAAGATTTCGCAGTACAATTGAGTATTTCTTATGGATTTTAATCAAAAATGATACTAAATGCTAATATCTTGTTAAGTGCGTACACGCAAGGACTTTTCCCGATGGCTGATTCATGCGATGGCGATATATTTTGGCATTCGCCCGATCCAAGAGCAGTATTTCCGCTTGCAAATTTGCATATTTCCCGCAGTACACGTCAATTATTACGAAAAAATATATATCATTTCTCTATAGACCAAAACTTTGAAGAAGTCGTTCGCCGTTGTGGAGACCGAGAAGAGACTTGGATAAACGACGAAATTATTCGAGAGTACTCCAATTTGCATAAATTGGGATATGCTCATTCTATTGAAGCTTGGCATGGAGATAAATTGGTTGGTGGTTTATATGGAGTGCATATAGGAGGCGGATTTTTCGGCGAATCTATGTACGGCACAGAATCCAATGTTACTAAACTTTGCTTCTGCATACTTTGCAGGATATTGATTGAAAATGGTTTTATCCTTTTAGACTCACAATATATAAACGATTTTACCGAAAGCCTCGGAGCAATCGAAATCCCACGCAAAGAATATATGGCAGTATTAGAAAAAGCTATTGCTATGGATTGCAATTTTGAGTGGAAAGATTAAGCGATATTTGCTATTTCTTAAACTATTCAACTCTAAGTCGAATTTTCAAAATTGAGAAATCATCTTGCAGACTCTGCTCGCCATTGCGGAATATAGAATCCAAATAAATATTCTGCAATTCATTCTCCACTTGAATCCTGTTAGTTCTAATCGAAGCCAATAAATCTTCGTAATCGCCGCGTTTACCATTCCCTAATTTGAATTCATAAGCTCCATCAGTATAAAGGTAAATATCTGTTTTTTTGTTTATGGTTATTTCTTCAGTATAGAAATCAAAATCTGGCAAAAATCCCATAATTTTATTTTGAGATTTCAGCAGCACTTCTTGCCCTTTAGAATTGATTAAAAATACCGGCGGATGCCCGGCTCCGGCGTAAGTTAATTTATGCGTTTTTTTGTTATATACTGCATAAAACATAGAAAAGAACAAGTCATTGTGATCCGTCATCTGGAAACGATTATTCAATTCTTTAAGCACTTGCTCCGGTTTAGTGAAATCAGTATTAGGTAAAGTTTTGAAATTTACTACATTCAGAATGCTTACTGAATGCAATGCACTCCTGATACCGTGTCCGCATACGTCTAACAAATAGAAAGCGAAGTGTTCGTCGTCTAAATGCTTATAGCCGAACGAATCGCCTCCGAGTGAACTTGAAGGCATATAAACCCAATCAGCGTGTACGCAGCCCTTAATGAGGGATTTTGGCAATAGCGAATGTACGTATTCAGCAGCACTTTGCAATTCTTTATGAATTATGGATAGATACTTATCTTTCTCTAAATTTATCCCAAATAGCATATCATTGACTCTATTAATCTCTGTTATATTATCCTGAATAATCTCTCCGGCGAATTTCAACTGCAAATGAGTTTTAATCCTAATTAGCAGTTCTTTGATATTAAATGGTTTGTGTATATAATCTACGGCTCCGGCTTGGAATCCGGTTACTATGTCGTCAGTATTAACTCTTGCAGTTAGGAAAATTACCGGAATATCTTTGGTTTGTCCGTTTTCTTTGATTATAACGCATAGCTCGAATCCGTCCATTCCCGGCATCATCACGTCTAATAATATCAAATCCGGTTTACTGACTTTCAGCACTTCTAAAGCACCTATCGAATCCTCGGCGAAAGCTATATTATATCCCGCTGTATCTAAACTCTTACCAA
>CAZIIZ010000298.1:0-4574 GCA_964539225.1 uncultured Hyphomicrobiales bacterium
AATTAGAGAAACTGATAGCAGAATAAACTCAGCAGTATTATAAGTTTTATTATCCTAATTATTATAGTTATTTTTGTGTTTTGTAATTATTATGGAATTGAATTCAATGGAAAAAAGAATAAAGATTGCTCCTTCTCTTCTTTCTGCAAATTTTGCAAATTTAGAAGCAGATATTAGAAAATGCGAAGCCGGCGGCAGCGATATGCTTCATATAGACGTTATGGATGGACATTTTGTGCCAAACATTACAATCGGTCCTTTAGTAGTTGATGCGATTAACAAAGTGAGCGATCAGGTATTAGATTGCCATTTAATGATTAGTGAACCCGAGAAATATATTGATTCGTTTGCTCAAGCCGGAGCTGATATGATTTCAGTTCATGCCGAAGGGCAAAAGCATTTGCACAGAGTGATTAGCCAGATTAAATCGCATAATATTAAAGCCGGAGTGGCTCTCAATCCGGCGACGCCATTAGAATACGCATTAGAAGTAGTGGAATATTGTGATTTCGTTTTGCTTATGTCGGTTAATCCAGGATTCGGCGGACAAAGCTTCATTCAGTCATTCTACAGAAGATGTGAGAGATTGTCGAATTACTTAATTGATAACAGTTTACAGCACATTGAAATACAAGTTGATGGCGGAGTAAAATTCGACAATGCTCAATCAATTGTAGCAGTCGGAGCGAATATTTTAGTTTGCGGAAGCGGCGTGTTTTCGGGCGATGTCTCTATGAACATTAAGCAACTAAGAGAAATCTCTGAAGGAAATCAGAATTAAGATAAATAGTTTGGTAATGATAAATAATTGTTTTAATTTTGAGCAATTGCCTTAGTGTATAAATAAAGGTTTTCCTTATGAGTGTAGAAAATAATTCCTTGAATATCCTCGATCATAACGTCGAACACGACGTATTGCAATTAGTCTCATTCAATATTGCAGACGAAGAATTTGCTATTGATATTCTGAATATCCAAGAAATAAACAGGATTTCGGAAGTAACGCGAGTGCCTAATACTCCGGAATTCGTTAAAGGCGTTATTAATTTACGAGGCAAAGTAGTGCCGGTGATTGATTTGCGGCTTAGATTAGGACAAAGTGCTACTGAAAGGAATTCTAATACTCGCATAATTGTATTTGAAGTAGAAGGCAAGATTATCGGTTTTATTGTCGATAGAGTGAATGAAGTAATTCGTATTAATCGTTCCGCTACCGAACCGCAGCCCTCTATAGTATCGGGTATAGAAGCAAAATATATTACAGCTATTGCGAAATTAGGCGAAAGGCTTTTGATACTTTTAGACTTGAAAGCTATTATTTCGTTAGATACAATTTTAGATGTTTCAGAAATAGTGTCAGAAGCATCGTAAACTATCGAATGAACTATCACAATTTCGGCATTTAATGCTAAAACAATTTAACAAAAAAAAACAAAACAAAAAATCGAAATATTTTATAAAAAAACGATGCAACGTGTCGTTAAATAAATAAGTTTTCGTAAATTGCGTTCGGTGAATTGCACACATAAATAATTGCAATCACCTATTATTTTTAAAAATAAAAATTTTGGAGTATATCATGGCAGTTGAAGGATTTAATCCATTTCAAATGGCTCAAGACCAATTCGATTCAGTAGCAGCAACTTTAGGTTTAGACCAAGCTACTTGCGATTTATTAAGAAACCCTATTCGCGAATTACACTTTAACATCCCTGTAAGAATGGATGATGGTACATATAAGGTATTCCGTGGCTTCCGTTGCCAACACAACGACGCTCGCGGTCCAAACAAAGGCGGTATCCGTTTCCATCCGAACGAGACTATCGACACAGTACGTGCTTTGTCTTTATGGATGACTTGGAAAACTGCAGTTGTTGACATTCCATTAGGCGGCGGTAAAGGCGGAGTAATCTGCGATCCACGTCAATTGTCAATGAGAGAGCAAGAACTTATTTGCCGCGGCTGGGTTCGCCAAGTATATCGTTTGGTTGGTCCTAACCAAGACGTTCCTGCACCAGACATTATGACTAATGGTCAGCACATGATTTGGATGCTTGACGAATATGAAGTATTAACTGGTGCTAAAGCTCCTGGCTTCATCACTGGTAAACCATTAGGCTCCGGCGGTTCTTTAGCTAGAACTGAAGCTACTGGTTATGGTGTAATTTATTGCTTACGCGAAGCATTAAAAGAAAAAGGCGTTGATATTACTAAAACTAAGGCAGCTATCCAAGGCTTCGGTAACGTAGCTCAATACGCATTAGATTTATATACTCAATTAGGCGGTACTGCTGTATGCGTTTCTAGCTGGGATAATACTGATAAAGTAGCTTATACTTTCTACAAAGCTACTGGATGTAAATTCGACGAATTGATTTCAATCGTTGATAAATTCGGAACAATTGACAAAGCTAAAGCTAAAGATAAAGGCTATGAAATTCTTAATGGCGAAGCTTGGATCGAACAAGAAGTTGATATCTTGATTCCAGCTGCTTTAGAAAATCAAGTAAATGCTTCTAACGTTAATAAAATCAAATCTTCTGTTAAATTCGTAGTAGAAGCTGCCAATGGCCCTACTACTCCTGAAGCTGACGAAGTATTCAAGAAAAATAACGTGTTGAACATCCCTGACTTCTTAGCTAATGCCGGTGGCGTTACTTGCTCTTACTTCGAACAAGTACAGTGCAATATGAACTACTTCTGGACTCGCGAAGAAGTTCTTGAGAAATTAGATCAAAAAATGACTTCTGCTTACAAAGCAGTTTCTGACTTAGCTAAAGAGAAAAATGTATATATGCGCGATGCTGCTTATATGATTTCTATCGATAGAGTAGCTAAAGCTTGCAAAATGAGAGGCTGGGTATAGTCTGCCCCGCTTTGAATAAAAGCTAAATAATTTCAAAAGCCATTCCGAGAATATCTTGGAATGGCTTTTGTATTTTTTGTAAAGAAGCCAATACAAGTTTTTATCTCACAATATTATTACATAAATGGCATAATAAAGCCCAATATTCTTCGTCTATGCTATTTATATTATTGTATAACTAATTGAATATATTACCTATGAAATTGAAAAATATTTGCTCTACTGTAGTAGCAATAGCTTCTCTAAGCTCATCCATGCTATTTGCCGAAGCTACCATCAACCAAAAAAGCGAGAATACTATATCAGTTAATATTGTAACTGATGGTAAAACAAAAGAAATTGTAGTTATTAGAAAATCTGATTCTAAAGAAATTGCTCCGACCGAGAGCAAAATTACTAAAGCTACCGAGAATTATGACTTTAAAAATTCTAAACCCGGAATTGCTGATGTAATTTACGAAGGCGTAGCCAAGCAAGAAGTAAAAGTTATTGGTTTATCTCCAGCTACTTTATACTCTATTGATACTTATAAAGCCGGCAAAAAAGTAGATTCCAAAATTGTAAATACTCTGGCAGTAGAACCCAAATCGCAAACTACCGGATTAGCATTCAAAGATGTTACAGAAAATCAAATTGGCTGCTTATGGAAAAATGGCGACGGCAATGGAAGAATTGTTTGTATCTCCACAGATAAACAAATGACTAAGCCTCAAGATGGAGTTGATTATGTGGCAGGTAAATTCGGCGATGCTAAGGCTAAAGTACAGAATTCTAATACTTATGTGGTCTATAATTCAACCAAACAACCTAAAAGCAACGGATGCAAAATCCCTGATTTAAAAGAGAATACACCTTATACTATTCAGGTATTTGAGTTCAATGGTGCTGGCGAAAGTATTAATTATTTAGTTTCTGATACTAAAAACAATCCGAGAATTAAAGCTACATTTATTGCTCCTCCTGTCGCCTTAGAACCAACAAATATCACTAAAGACGGATTCCAAGCTAATTGGAAAACTGTTAATAATGTAAAGCATTATGAATTCGATTTGTCGAAAGATCCGAAATTTTCTGATTTCGTAGATATTTATCAATCTGCTGATATTGGAGATTTAGACAAATTTGAATTTACTGAATTAGCTCCCGGTACTTATTATTACAGACTGAAATCTGTTGGCGAAAAATCAATAAGTGGATTTTCAAATGTAATGAAAGTGGTTATCAAATAATTCAATTCTGAATAAATATTTGAGCTTAATAATTTAATGGCATCTATTCTAAAAATTGAATAGATGCCATTAAAATTTATATGACTATAAAAGATAAAAATATTTGGTATTAATCCTGTTTACCTTCTAATAATTCTTTCTCGGATGCTTCAGCTTTGGAATCTTTAATCACGATTGAGAGTATCATAGCAACTAACATTGTAGCTCCAATGAATCCAAGCGATATTAATACAGGAATATGAATCACGCCAGCTGTGGCTAACATCATTTTAATGCCCACAAAAGCGAGTATAACGGCTAATCCGTAATTTAGGTATCTGAAGTACTTTATTATAGCTGATATTGCGAAATACAAGGCTCTAAGCCCTAAAATCGCCATAATATTCGATGTATATATCACAAACACGTCTTTAGAAATTCCAAATATCGCTGGAATTGAATCTACAGCAAAAATAACATCTGAAGTTTCAATCATCAAT
>CAZIIZ010000299.1:0-4572 GCA_964539225.1 uncultured Hyphomicrobiales bacterium
TTTAATGTGTTTGATGAAACGGAAATTTCTTTGAGTGATTTAAAAGTTGGTCAGGTAGTCGACATTGTTTCGTCCACTGATATTAAGGAAACGAAAGAATTTGTCGCGTCCGAAATAAATTATTCTCCAAACATGGTTAATATAAAGTCTATTAATCCAGCCTCTATCAATCCAGCACCTACTGGTCCAGCGTCTATTAATCCAGTATCTAGTTCAACTAATTTATCACGCTAATAATTTAATTTTTAATTTTTTATATTTATAACCTCTATGAGTAATTCGTCGCCCTTCATTCCGGGCATAATATAATCGCAGACGATAATTGGGACATCGTTACCTTCGAGATTATGTTCGCGAATTAGTTCTAAGGCTTCATCGCCGCTTTCGGCTATTTCTACAATTATTTCATTGTTAAAGGCAGTCCGCAATTCTTTGCGCAAACTGTCTAAAACGATTTTCTCGTCATCGACGCACACTATCACCGGCTTATTTATCATATCATCCTACTAAAAGATTCCTGTATTTTAAGTATTTATACTAATGCTTAATACAAAACAGTCTTAATAGACTAAAAAAAGCAATTATTATTATCAAGTTTAGCGAAAATTTTATAATTTTGCATTCGTTAATTAAAAATTAAAAATAGGGAAATGCAGTGAAAAGCGTTATTAGTGTTTTATTTGTCGGTGATGTCGTCGGACCAGCCGGACTTAATATTTTGCAGAAAGAACTTCCTGCATTAAAAGAAAAATATAAAATTGATTTTACTATAGTTAATGGCGAAAATGCTGCCAATGGCAAGGGAGTAACCGATGAAGAAGCAAAGATAATCTATGGAGCCGGAGCTGATGTGATCACCACAGGCAATCACGTATGGGACAACTGGAGAGGCAAACCGTTATTAGCAAGCAATGCGAACATTATTCGTCCGTTAAATTATCCTCAAGGTAATGCTGGGAAGGGATTCTTGTACTTTAAGCTAGACGAAGAAATTACGATAGCTGTATTGCAATTGCAAGGCAGAACATTTATGCAAACTATTGATTGCCCGTTTAAAGCCGCAGAATTTGCACTGAAGCATATTTCAGAGCGAACTAATTTTACAATTGTTGATTTCCACGCAGATGCTACTGCCGAGAAAATTGCGATGGCTTGGTTTTTAGATGGCAAGGTAAGTGCGTTGATTGGCACTCACACGCATATTCCGACTGCTGACAGCACTATTATGCCTAATGGCATGGCTTATATTACCGATGTCGGAATGACAGGACCTTATGACTCTGTCGTAGGATTGCGTAAAGACATTGCATTGAAAAGATTTCTATTGCAAACTCCGCATAAATACGAAATTGCTGATAATGATGCTAAGTTGTGTGCGGTACATATTGACATCGAAACATCTACAGGTCAGGCTGTGAAAATTGAACAAATTATTGTGCCTGAGTTCGAGCGTGAAATTAATTTCGTAGCTAATTATTAATTGTTCGCTGGGAAAAGGTAAAAACTTATTATTCTAAAAACAACAAATCCATTCTAAGTCATATAACTTAGAATGGATTTCGCTTTAATTTAGAACTTAGATTCTTACTCGTGTCTTTTACAATTTTACCACTTCTTATACCACCAGACTACTAATAGTCCAAGCACAGAAAGCATTGCAAACCCCATTACTATCCAAAAAGCATTTGGAGTGTCTTGCAGGGGAATTTTCACATTCATTGAAAAGGCAGAAACTACTAAGGTCGGTACCATTATGGTCAGAGTGATAATGTTCAGAGTTTTCATCAATACGTTCAAATTGTTGGATACAATTGAAGCACGAGCGTCCGACATAGATTGCAATACGTTCGAATAAATATCGGCTTGCCGATAGCATTGAGTGTTCTCAATAATTATATCGTCTAATAGCTCGATTTCGTTGACAGTTAAATCCAATTTAGAAGAGTAATATTTTAATTTTTCAATTAATACTCCATTTGAATTTATCGCATTCAAAAAATATACTAAGCTCTTTCCCAAGGTAAATAGATTGATAAGATATCTGTTCTCCATAGCAGAGTTTATTTTATGCTCTAATTCATCAGAGATTTTATTGATTATTTTCAAATGCTCGTAGAAATGGAAAATAAATCTGTAAATCAATTTGAATAGTAAATCTGCTTTAGAATGTACGGTTTGCATCTGCTTGCCTTGAAAAAGCTCAATTTCGTCGTTAGATATGATTACCATCTTGTCAGGAAATAGAAAAATACCGAGCGACATCACTCGAAATAGAAATTCGTCGCGTGGATCGTATTTCCTGGGGCTTTTTACAATCATAGCTAAGTGGTCGGGTTCAGTCTCAACTCTTGATAATTCGTCATCATCGAGAGAAGACGAAAGAGTATGTTCGTCGATTTTATAAGTTTCTGTCAGAAACAGTTTTTCTTCTTCGGTAGGGTTGTAATATACTTTTATCGTGCCACCATTAGCGGCAACAATCTTGTTGTTTGCTATACTATATTCTTGAAGCATTTCGCCCTCCTTGCTTCTAAATTAGATAAATTATAACTTAAAATTATATGTTTTCAGGTGGAACGGCAAGGTGTCCGCTCGTCTCAATGTTTTGACTGCAATGCTATAACGGCACAGCATAAAAACCTCCGAAATTGTGAAACAACTAATTAATAGACTGCTAAAATACAAATATTCCGGCAATAATACTGGATAAATCTGAAAATTATCTAAACTTTAATTTTTTCTCGTTCTAACATTTTCTCCGCTTTTTTAGCAATTTTAACGAAAGGCAATCCCAGCAACAAGTAGAATGCTGCCGTAATAATTCCCATCCCAAAGAAATCATAATATGTAGAAGCTACTTGGTTATATACTTTAGTCAGCTCTACCATAGTAATCACAGAAACTAAGGAAGAATCCTTTAACAGTGAAATAAAGTCATTAGTCAAAGGCGGAATTACTATCCGAAATGCTTGAGGCAAAATAATATGTTTAAGAGCTTGGAAGCGATTCATCCCAAGTGCTAATGCTGCTTCCATTTGTCCTTTTGGCACAGAGAATATCCCGGCTCGGTAATTTTCAGCTTCGTAAGCGGAATAATTCAGACCTAAACCAATTATTGCAGCAAGAAACGGCGACAATTTAATTCCGATATTCGGTAAAGCATAAAAGATAAAAAACAATTGAACCAATAATGGTGTTCCTCGTACAGCTTCGATATACAGTACGGCAATTCTCGATACTACCGGTCCGCCATAAACTCTTGCAATTGCTAACAACATTCCGACAAAAATAGCAATCATCATCGACACTACGGATAAACCTAAAGTGATCAGTGCCGCTCTACCAAACATCGGCATCACGCTAATATATCGTTCTATGTCTGTCCAAATGGTTTTTTCTCCCAATTGCGATTTCATAAAATTATTATAATATATTGGTTCGATTTCCATATCACGAGTATCGGCAAATTTTATTGCGACCAGCTTATTCCATAAATTCCATTTAGCTAAAATTTCGTGTAGTTCGCCTGATTTTATCAGTGCTTTTAAAGCTAAGTTCATTTGTTTCGAAAGCGTAGTATCTGATTTTTTATTTACAATTCCATATAGCACTTCGCCGACCGGTTCACCGATTAGTTTTAAATCTTTATTCCAGGAAGCATAGTATAAGGCAATTGGAGCATCGACTAATACTGCACTAAGTCTGCCATTTTTTAAATCTTCAAAAGCTACTACTTCGCCTTCGTAACTTTTTACGTTGAACTCGGCTTTTTCTTGAAGAATTCTTTCAGCGAGCGATCCTTTCAAAGCACCAACGCATTTACCACGTAAATCGGAGAACTTTGTAAGAAGATAATCCTTTGAGCGAACAACAATTTGTTCGTAAGTCGCATAATACGGGATTGAAAAATTTACTTCTTCTTCGCGGTCGGGAGTAATTTCCAAACCATTTATCGCAACATCGTAGTCATTGCGGGCTAATCCTGCGATTAGACCGTCCCATTGATTTTGAATATGCCGAGCTTTTATTCCCATATGTTTTGCTAGGGCGTTGGCGATATCCAATTCAAAACCAATTAATTTTTCAGGATTACTTGGATTTTGGAAAATATACGGAGCATTGCCTTCGGCATCAGCAGCCCATCTCAATTCTTTGAGTTGAGCATTGGAGTTCGCCGTTAAACCAAGAAATAAACAAATCGTCAAGCAGTAAAAAATTTTGATCATATATTTTGCTTTTATTATTATTCTAAAACTAATTCAATTGATTCGTCGAGTATGTATCCTGTCGGCGTAGAAAAAAAATCATTAGGATCGCAATGTCTCATTATTTTGCCGGCATCAATATGCAAAATTCTGTCCGAAACGGATTTAGCTAAAAACATCGAGTGAGTAACCACTAATTGGGTCATTCCCTCAGATTTTAAATTGAGCATAAGCTCGGCTATTTCGGAAATTAGCGACGGATCCAATGCGGAAGTCGGCTCGTCGTAAAGCATAATCTTGGGATTCATTGCTAAAGATCGAGCTATTGCCACTCTTTGTTTCTGTCCGCCGGATAATTGATGCGGAT
>CAZIIZ010000300.1:0-4566 GCA_964539225.1 uncultured Hyphomicrobiales bacterium
CAGCATTCGCTACTTCCGCTTTAAAAGCTGATGACATTGAAGGCACTTGGAGTCAGGACGGACAGTATAAGAAGTTTTCGAAACAGTACTCAAACAGTATTTTGAGTACTGTTTCGGAAGATGGAAAAAAAATGGCTTTCATTGTGAACGATACTCTGCGAATAGTCGAAATCGCAACAGGGATTCTGTTGGATACTTGCTATCTTCGAGCTGATATTCCACAAACAGATACTACTGAAGCACCTAGTTATTCTTTATCCAATAACTTTAGTTATATAGCATGCCGTTTCAATGACCGACATACCAATGACACAATATTACATTTTATGGAAGACTTATTAATAAGGAAATTAGACAACCGCAAAATAATTATTGATACTTCTATCACATATAACATAAATGAGCTAAATAGTTATAGTAGCCTTAGTAGTATTTCACCCTCATTTTCCGGATTGTTTATTTGTGATTCTATTTTTTGTTCTTTTTTGGAAATATCAGCAACATTTGCAATGCGTACAGAGTATAACTACAAATATAGTTTTGCATTTAATTGTGAAACAAAACAAAAACTCACTAACACTCCATTTTCGAATTATTCTAATATTAAACGTACGAACAATGGAAAGAATTTATTAGCATCAAGCCATACCCTCACTTATACCAAAACTCCGTACGACGACATCACGAGAATTGACGAGAACGAATTTATTTTTGGATATTATAACAATATTTATCATCCAATTTCATATAGATCATGGTTTTATTCTAACAATCCACGTAATCCTGGTAAAAGTGAAAGCTGGCTGTATCCAATTGGAATTACTCCGGACTGCAAAACTGCTATTATTTCAAATTCTGACAGAGAAATTAATTTGTATAGTTTAGTAAATGATTCGCCCGAAATAAAACTAACAGACTCGACAGGAAATACAAAATTTCCACAGATAGCTTCACCCGTAGTTCTATTTCCTAACAATGTAAACTCAAATAAGTTATTGTATATTTCACGATTCGACCAATTAACACTCTTCAGTACATTGAATTATTTCACCGGTGCAACTAATAATTTTGGATTTTCGGGAAAAGACTATATAGTCAATAGCCAGGCTAATTTTATGATAGATTCAAATAGAATACTATCAATATCTGATACAAATGAAATTTATCTATTGGATTTGGATAATGTAATTCCTGTGAATAATTTGGATATTTATAGCGATTTTCAATCAGTAAGCACTAACGATGAGATTTCGTTTGTAGCAATTTATCCCGAATCTTATAGAAACATATTGATTGATTTCGGAGATGGTTCTACTTCTACCGCAAGTAATGTTAAACACAAGTATTCGCAGTCCGGGAAATATACTATTACTCTTACTGCAAAAGATTCATTAGCAATAGAGCATAAAATTGTAAAAAATGAATACATTACTGTTGAGCAAGGAGTAACCATTAGCATGAAATTATCGGTGGAATACCTTTCGAATAATCAATTTCGAATTAACCTAAAAAGCTATATAACCGGAGAGCATTATGATACTCATATTTATATTGCCGATAGTTCAGCTTTAGATGTCGATTCGCTAAGTGCCGTATTTTCAGGGACAGGATATTATTATGTTAAAACAACATGTATAGATTCTCAGTTTAATAAATTAATTACAAAAGATACAGCAATAAAAGTTTATGGCCCTGAAGACGATAGAATATTAACCGAGAATTATTCTTCTTATTACTATTATGATAAAATATATATATTTAAAAATAATACTGGTTACCAAGTCTTTGACAGCAAATATCCTATTACTCGTGCCATATCAATAGATACAAATTTTAGAATTACTCAAACCAATACTTACGATGATCCATCCTACTATTGGAGTTCAAATCAGATTAGTAATTCAAATTACTTTTTAAGCATATCTAGTTCACGAGGTGGAGCTTACGGTTTTTATGATTCAAGAAAAGATAAACCTTTTAATAATATCTATGCTTCGAATAACAATTCAGCATTTGCTTTTAGCGATGATACTTTAGGTATGATTGACATTACCACAAATGAAATTGTATTAAAGTCATTCAATGATACATCTGGAATTAATCGAATTCAAACTAATATCAAATTTAATTCTCAGCCTTTAGTTGTTAATAATTTCGAAGCGAAAAAGGTCTTCTTAATGGATAATTCACCTGATCAAGGTATTACTCTATATAGTATAAATCAGGATTATCATATTACAAAAATTAATACGATTGATGCTGTGTATCAGCCTAATTATATTATTGAACAAAGTCTCAAAACCAGTATAAATAATATTTTTGAATTTATTGAATCCGATAAAATAATTACTTTAAATTTTAATACGGGAGTTTTGCGTACACATTCGCTACCAAATTTAAAAATTCAACAAGTAGTTCATATATCTAATTCCCAAATTGCTTTAATAGGGGTTGATTCAAATTCAATAATTAATGTTTGCTTAGTCGATTCAAATTATGTCGTAAACGAAACAATTAAATTGCCATATAGAACAAGCGGTCCGATATTATTCGCCGAAAAGAATAAGCAGAATCAATTAGACTTCGTTTCTTATACAACAAGAGGAATTTTATATTTCTGCACGGTTAAAATATCCAATGATACCGGTTCAGTAATTGATACGACGAATAGTAGCAAATTATTGTTGAATGAGGTATCAAGATATCCCAATCCGGCTTCCAATTCAATTACGATTGATTATCCACTATCTACTGATGCTTCAATACTAATTGCAGACGAAAAAGGCAAAACTATTAAAGCGAGAATAATTTCAAAGAACGACCTCGATTTCACAATAGATACTTCCCTATTGCCTGAAGGAATGTACTTCGTACAAATTCGGGACGGCGATATTAATAAGAGTGTTAAATTTATGGTGAAAAGGTAACACATTATGAGACATCAAATTACAAATTTTATTACTGCTATAATTATTTTCGCAGGATTCACTACTTCCGCTTTAAAAGCTTATGACATTGAAGGCACTTGGAGTCAAGACGGACAGTATAAGAAGTTTTCTAAGGAGTATAAGAATTTGAAATTCTTTGAAGTATCAGACGATGGTACTCGAATTGCGACTTTAAGTGATTCGACTGTAAGAATATTTGATATTGAAAGTGGACAAATATTACATTTAAATGCAATACCCGACATTACCAATAACCCTAATCAATCGTATTGCATTTCTAAAGATTTTGAATATTTAGCTCTTCAGAGTAATTTGAGATCATCAAGAGATACTTTCATGATGGATGTGAAAATTATTGATCTTTTACATAATAGCATTCAATTAGACACTACAATTGCTCATGACTTCGGTACGGATTCTGGAAATGAGAATTTGTATAGTTTATCATGTCAATCATTAAGCAGTAATTTTGTAAATAACAATTTGTTTTCTTCTACGCTTACTGTTTTATATACTTTCGCAAATGTAGAAAGAGGGAGCAAAACATTTAATTTTTCACATAATTGTTCCAATTTGGTGTCTAATTCCTCTGTTCCGATTTCCGGCTATCAGAGCTATTATAAAGATAATTCTGGCAATAATTTCGTAGCCTATAATATCTCATCAACAACTACGAATTATCCAGGAACAGAATTTTCAGTAATTAATTATTACGAGGCAATTTTTGGAATATTCAAAGGCAAATCACGAACATTGTCCTATAGGGCTTGGTCTATCAATAATGAAAGTTCTAATCTAGATGTCCGAGAAAGTGAATACCGCTTATTGGGTATTACTGGAGATGGTAAAAAAGTAGTTGCCTACTTAGACAAGCAAATTCTATTATTTGATATTTTGGGCAGTGAAGCATCCAAACCAATCAAAGAACCCAACGGAAACATGCAGTTTCAAGATGTATTTTCCGCACCGAAAAAAATATTTTCTCAATTAGATAGCGGAGAAGGCATACTATATTTTTCAGCAATAAACAACAATGTAATCTGCAATCAATTAAATTACAAGACCGGTGTGATAAATACTTTCGCTACAATTAATCAAGATTATATAACAAAATCTCAAAACCTGTGGATGTTAGATACTACCAAACTGCTTTCGTTGTCTGAAGAAGGGATTTTGCGGATTCTGGAAATTAGAAATGTTTTGCCAGAGAATAATTTAGATTTGTTTTGTGATACTCCAATATGTACCACCAATGACGAAGTACATTTTATAGCAATTACACCACCCGGATATAAAAATATACTCATTGACTATGGGGACGGTACTTCTGAGAGTACATCTAATTCTTACCATAAGTATAAAGTTCCCGGAATTTACTCCATTACCATTAATGCTGTAGATCAATATGGAGAAAGCCATCAGACAAAAAAAACCAATTACATAACCGTAAGTCAAGGTATTAATATTAGTCTAATAAGCGAAATTGTATATTTCAACAATAATCAAGTCTCCATTACAGCAAAAGTGAATATAGAAAAAGCACACACTTCTTTCAATGTTAGAATTTATCCAAATAATCAAACCGATTATTACCCTCAATTTAATAGTCCACAAATAT
>CAZIIZ010000301.1:0-1678 GCA_964539225.1 uncultured Hyphomicrobiales bacterium
TAGTATCGAAAGCACGAGTCTCAGCAAGATATTTTGGTTCGCTGGATATAGGATCGTTCTGAGGAGCACCGCCGCCAAGCACTAAAGTATCGGCTACTAATTCCACTACTTGCTTGCCGTTTCTGTACATAATCAATTTTCCGCCTTCGATTACTTCGCCGATTTGCACCATAGGCACGTCCCATTTTTTGCAAATGGAGTAAGCTAATTCTTCTTGACCTTTTTCGATTACGAACAGCATTCTCTCTTGAGATTCGGATAACAAAATTTCGTAAGCACTCATGCCTTGCTCGCGGAGCGGCACTTTATCTAAATCTATTCTCATCCCTACGTCTGTGCGAGCACTCATTTCGGAAGTAGAGCAGCTGATACCAGCCGCACCCATATCCTGAACGCCAACTACACAACCGGACTGAATTAATTCCAAAGTTACTTCTAATAATAATTTCTCAGCGAATGGATCGCCTACTTGTACCGTTGGACGCATATCATCTGTTTTCTCGTCGAATTCGCGAGAAGCTAATAATGATGCTCCGTGGATGCCGTCTCTACCAGTGCTTGAGCCAACTATCATCACGGGATTGCCCGGACCTTTAGCAGCAGCTGAAGCTGTTTCGTTAGATTTACAGATACCGACAGCCATAGCATTAATCAATGGATTGTCGTAGTAGCAATCGTCGAAGTAAATTTCGCCTGCGATAGTCGGCACGCCGAATGAATTGCCATAGTGGCTGATTCCATGCACTACCCCACGAAGTAAGAACTTAATTCTTTCGTTGTCTAATTCGCCGAAACGCAATGAGTTCAATGCAGCTATCGGACGAGCTCCCATCGAGAAAATGTCTCTCAAGATTCCGCCTACGCCTGTAGCCGCACCTTGGAATGGTTCAATAGCCGATGGGTGGTTGTGGCTTTCGATTTTGAAGCACACGGCATAACCGTCGCCGATGTCCACAAGTCCGGCATTTTCTTCGCCGGCATCTACTAATAAGCGTCCGCCGGAGCGAGGCAAAGTTTTCAATTGTTTGATTGAGTTTTTATAAGAGCAGTGTTCGCTCCATAGCACGCCGTACATACCAAGCTCCGTATAAGTCGGAGTTCTGCCGAGCATTTCTACGATTTTCTCGTATTCTTTCGGGGTTAAGCCTACTTCAGCGGCAGTTTCGTTGGTTACTGGGATTTCGGAATATAGATTTTCGTTCATATCTTTATATCTTAATAGTTGAAAATTCCAATGTGATTTACTTATAAACTATAAGCAATTGCAGTATTTGCATACAAAAAGCAAAATTAAGGAATTTTTCTGAAAAACTTACTAAATAAAATTTCTATAGCCATTTTCGCCCAAAATATTTTGTGAGTTTTTCGCAAGAATTTGTTAAATTGCGGATTGTAGGTGGAGATTGACTTAGTGGTTATATTTTGAAATCTAACAAATAAGAATATGAGAAATGATAATACTGGCGTACAAGAGTATTTAGATTACTACTTTGGACTTGATAGTCCTCAATTTGCTGTTCTTTTAAAAGGAAGTTGGGGAAGTGGAAAGACATATTTTATTAAACAAATAATTCAAAAATGGAAAAGTATTCCAATTAACGACGAAATAACAAGTAGTGGAATACAACCAATTTACATAAGTCTTTTTGGATTATCCAATGTTACTCAAATTAATAAA
>CAZIIZ010000301.1:1688-4552 GCA_964539225.1 uncultured Hyphomicrobiales bacterium
ATTATATTCAAAAATGGTTCAAAACACATTACAGACTCTAAAAGGAATATTTAAACTAACAACTAAAATTGATTTAGACTTTGATAATGATTCAAAAAGCGATGGAAATATTTCCTATTCTATTGATTTGTTAGAATTATTCAAAGGCGACACAATTAAGAACTCTAAATTTATTGTATTCGATGATTTTGAAAGGTGTAAAATTGAGATTGACGAGCTTTTAGGTTATATTAATTATTACGTGGAACATCTCGATTGCAAAGTTATTATCCTCTGCAATGAAGAAACCATTGGGGATAATAAACAATATAAGTCTTTCAAAGAAAAAGTAATAGGCCATACATTTGAAATATTACCAAATACTACTGATGCGATTGTACAATTCATAAATAATTTTGACAAATCACTCATTGAGTTAATTAATGAGAACATACAATTAATTGTTGAAATATTTCAAGTATCCGAAAAAAAGAATTTGAGATTACTTAAACAAATGTTCACCGATATTAAGCGATTCCTTTCTTTAATTGATAACTCATTCAATCAGAATAAAAATTACAATGAATTCGTGAAGAATCTAATAGCTTATTTTGAGATTGTTTATCTTGAATATAAATCTGGGAACGAAGATATTAAGTATTTTCAAAATCCACCATTCTATGATAAAGAATTAGAAAAAGTTTCAGCCAGTTTTGGAGCTAAGTATAATCCTTTACTGAGTGAATATTCCATTCTCTTGTCAAATGTTGTCTTACCAATCCATCTCATTATTGAATATTTGAATAATGGCACAATTGACAAGGAATTAATCAATAGACTTTTACGCAATAATAAGTTCTTTAAAAGTGATAAAGAACTCAGAACGTGGGAAAAGCTATGGAACTGGAGATATTTATACGAAGATGATTTTAGGAAAACTGCGGATCTACTGTGGGATGAATTGATCAATAATAAACTTGAAAGTTTTATTGAAGTATTGCATACTATTGGAATTTTTTTAGAATTAGATAACGAAAACTTATACAGTAAGGATAATATTATTCAAATTGGTAAAGAGGTTTTAGATAAATATACAAATCAAAATTTAAACTTTAACCCAGCGACTGATGTTCATATAATTTACCACCCTTCGGGTTACGAATATAGCTCAAGGAATAATCCTGAATTTCAACATTTACTTGATTATACTGCTTCAACAATAAAATCAAATAGCTTTTCTTTTCGAGATGAAAATATGAAAGAATTTTTTGAGAGCTTAACTTTGGAAAAAATTTCAAATATATATCAAGAGATTAAACAACTTATACCAGAATATGAACTTACTATTAATTATCCGATTCTTAAAACAGTTGATGGAAAATTGTTTTTTAATAATCTGATAAATTTGGATTATTCCTCCATTTACAAATTATCGGAATTTTTAAAGTTTGTTTATAGACCCGATTTAAGATATACTAATGGTAAATTGGCAAATGCACAATTAAAAGATTTGCCTTGTTTAGAAAGGTTTCATGAGGAACTACAAATAGCGATTGATTCCAATAAACCAATACAGACTTGTGCTTTAAATACACTAGATAAAGTATTGAAAGAAATTTTTGTCCAATTTGTAGAATTGAAGCAATATATGAGGGATAATCACTATTACTTTGAAGAATAAACACTTGTTGTAAAAATTTGGAGATTAATTAAATGTGATATTTAACATTTTCTCCATCAAATGAAATAGACAAAGCTATTGAAATAAAAAAACATCATCAATATATTGAGAATTAATATGCAAACAGAATACGATAAATATAGAGAAGAATTGTTGGATAGCCCCGAAATGAAGCTGAAATATTTGTTAGCAACGGAGAAGCTAAATCTCGAATTAATGATTGATTCCATAGATGAAGCAGTTGAAAAGCAAAGCTCATATCAAACAATTCATCGCCGAATTTCAAAACTCCGCAAGCATGTCGCGGCTTTAAGTTTATAGTGAAGGAATCTTGTAGATTGCCTTTCGTTCTTCGTCAATAATGATTGGGTGGCGGCTCGATTCTGCGACACGAATAAATGCTGAAAGCCGGAGATTCGTTGCCTACAATTTTAAACAAAAGAGCAATTTTTGATAAAGACATAGTTGAAATAAATAATACTTATATTCGTTTGAATAATTTTAAGATAAATTTGGAGTAGATATGGAAGCCGTTATATTAAAGAGCAATTCAATTGCAGATATTAAATTGATTGTCGCTCTTGCCAGGAAATTAGGAATAGAAATTTCTAAGATTAATGAATCAAGCAAAGCGTCATTGACCTCTCGTTTCGATAGTACTCCAGAAAAACATAACTTCTTAAATTCAAAAGGATTGTGGAAGAATCGCAGCATTGATGCCAAATCGCTGAGGGATGAAGCATGGAAAATACAGAATTAGTTTTATGCGATACCGATATAATAATTGAATTCTATAAGGGGAACGAACTGATTGCGAGCAAATTAGAAGATATTGGAGTTACTAATATTTCAATTAGTTCCATAACTGCTGCCGAACTGATTTTTGGTGCTTTGAACAAAAAGGAACTCAAGCAAATTTGCAAAGATATACAGTCTCTAAATATCATTAAAATTAATCATAGCATAAATGATACGTTTCTTGAATTAATGAAAAAATATAGTTTGAGCCACAAACTACGCATTCCGGATTGCTTAATTGCTGCTTCATCTATTGAACATAATATCCCACTATTCACTTTAAATATAAAAGATTTTGTGTTCATAGAAAACTTGAAACTATTTGAAGTGTAATTTATCAAATTAATTTCCAAGATTTTGTTAAATTGCATTTCGCAGGTGATTCGGTTACTTGCACTTTGGAGCA
>CAZIIZ010000302.1:0-4535 GCA_964539225.1 uncultured Hyphomicrobiales bacterium
ATATCCATTAAACGTTTGATATTAAGTTGGATTTCGCTTCTTAAATTACCTTCAGTTTTATACTCTGCAAGAGCAGTACGGATCTGAGCAATTTCTTCGTCAGTCCATTGAACTACTTTTTTATCAGGGTCAATTCCTGATTTTTCAAGGATTTCGTATGCAGAATGAGTTCCGATACCGAAAATATATGTTAATCCAACATATCCTTTTTTATTATTGGGTAAATCAATACCAGCTATACGTGCCACTATATTACCTTTCTATTAACCTTGTTTCTGCTTGAATCTTGGATTTTTCTTGTTAATTATGTAAACTCTACCCTTACGACGAACGATTTTATCGTCTGGATTTCTTTTCTTTACAGATGCTGTTACTTTCATCTTCGTGCTCTTTATTATTATATTTATTAATACTATTTATATCTGTATATTATTCTGCCTTTGGACAGATCATACGGAGATAATTCGACTTTCACCTTATCGCCTTGAAGAATTTTGATGAAATTCATTCTCATTTTACCCGAAATATGAGCCAGAACTTTATGTCCATTTTCAAATTTCACAATAAACTGAGTATTGGGCAATGTTTCTTCGATTATTCCATCTAACTGAATTAATTCTTGCTTTCCCATTTTTAATCTCTTAATGTTAGAATATTTGCTTTACCATTGTCTATTATCACTGTATGTTCAAAATGTGCCGCCGGCGATCCATCAGCTGTTACATAAGTCCAGCCATCACTTAAAGTCTTCACTTGTTTGTTTCCTGCATGAACCATAGGCTCAATCGCAATCGCCATATTCTTGAATAACTTTACATTAGGGTAACTCTTCCTGTGCAATAACGGAGGGACGAAATTTGGCACTGCCGGCTCTTCGTGTAAATGCTTGCCGATACCATGTCCCACAAGCTCCCGAGTCAGGCTGAACCCATTAGATTCAGCATGACTCTGAATAGCTCTCGAAATATCATATAACTTATTGCCGCTGATAGCTTGATCTATTCCTAAGAATAATGCTTCCTCGGTAATTTTCATTAGTTTGATTTTTTCTTCGTTTACCACACCGATAGCATAAGTAACGGCGCTATCGCCGAAGTATCCGCCTAATTCAGCTCCACAATCTACAGAGACAATGTCTCCTTCTTGCAAGAGCCTTGATTCGCTCGGTATCCCGTGTACAATTTCTTCATTTATTGAAATGCAGAGTGTATTCGGGAATTTCTTTCTATCTACTTTATAACCTTTAAAAGCGGGTTTTGCATTACAACTGAGTATATAGTCTTCAGCGATTTTATCTAATTGAAGCGTTGAAACTCCCGGTTTCATATATTTTGCTATTGTGTTAAAGGTCTCGGCTACTACTCTGCACGCCTTTTCTAATGCAATTAATTCTGCATTAGTCTTAATATAAGGAACCGGTGGTCTGTACGCTGAACTCATATTAGTAACCACCTACCCCAACTCTGCCTTTGATTTTTCCGCTTTTCATAAAGCCGTCATAATGACGCATTAATAAGTAAGATTCAACTTGCTGTAAAGTATCCAAAGCTACACCAATAATAATCAATAGCGATGTTCCGCCAAAGAATGATGCGAATGAGCCGTTTACTCCAAGTAAGTTAATAGCAAAAGTAGGCATAATCGCTACTAAAGCTAAGAACAATGATCCAGGCAATGTAATTCTAGTCAATATACTGTCTATATATTCTGAAGTTGGATTGCCCGGACGAATACCCGGAATGAATCCACCTTGTTTCTTCATATTCTCAGCAATTTCTCTCGGATTGAAAATTATTGCTGTATAAAAGTAAGTAAATAGCACAACCATTGTTCCATATATTAAGGCATGAACCATTGATTTTTCGCTAAATAACCTTGCTACTTGATTTAAAATAGCGTTGTTTGGAAAGAAACTTGCAATTGTATTAGGAATAAATAGTAAAGATTGAGCAAAAATAATCGGCATTACGCCTGCTGTGTTTACTCTTAACGGTATATACTGAGTAGTACCGCCATATACTTTTCTACCAACTTGACGTTTAGCGTATTGCACGGGTATCCTACGAGCACCCTGTGTAATAAATATTACTGAAGCAATAACGCCAACTAAAAATGCTAAGATAACTATTTCTAAAGGCCAAGGTCTTTCGCCAAGTAAGAATACTTGATTAAATTCTTGATAAGCCGAACCCGGTAGCCTTGCAGCAATACCGACCATTATGATTAATGAGATACCGTTGCCAATACCTCTATCAGTAATTTGTTCTCCCAACCACATAAGGAATATAGTTCCAGCGGCTAAAAGCACAATCGTTGTGATTTGAAATAAAAATCCTGCTTCCGGTACTACCGGCATTCCATTTACTTGCATATTTATTAATCGTATGCTTACGCCCCATCCTTGCATTGCTGCTACAGCAACTGCACCGATACGAGTCCATTGTGCTAATTTTCGTCTTCCTTCTTCGCCTTCTTTTTGCATTTTCTGAATCTCAGGGATTACTACGCCGGCTAATTGGAAAATAATCGAGGTAGTAATATACGGCATTATGCCCAATGCAAAAATAGCGGCATTTGAGAAAGCGCCACCTACGAATAAATCGAAGAGACCGAATAGGCTGTTAGCGTCGGAGCCTTTGGATGCTTCCAAAAGACTCATATTAACGCCGGGCAAAGTAATAAATGCACCTACTCTGACCACTATTAAGATAAGAACTGTGGTAATAATTCTATTCCGCAGTTCTTCTATCTTAAAAATGTTTTGTAATGTTTGAATGAACTTATTCATTTACAATTACAACGCCTCCAACTGATTCAATTTTCTGTTTTGCTGAATCTGAGAAGTTATGAGCTTCTACTGTCAGAGCTTGTTTGAGTTCGCCGTTCCCTAAAATTTTCAAAGGAGCGCTTTTCTGATTGATAACGCGTAAATTGAATAAAACTTCAAAATCTACTTTGTTATCAGGGAATAATCCATTATCAAATAACTCTTGCAATTTATCAACGTTTACTGTTTGGTATTCAACGCGGAATCTATTAAAGAATCCGAATTTAGGTAAACGTCTGTGCAAAGGCATTTGTCCACCTTCAAAACCTGGTTTAGTTTTGTAGTTTCTTCTAGACTGGGCACCTTTATGCCCACGTGTAGCGGTACGTCCGTGTCCGGATCCTGGTCCTCTACCGATTCTTTTATCGCTATGCTTTGAGCCTTCGGCTGGGCGAAGATTACCAATATGTTTCATTAGTATTTTCTTACTCTAGTTCTAAAATACTTAATTAATTATTTTACTTCCTGGACTTCAACGAGATGACGCACTTTTACGAGCATTCCGCGAGTCTGAGGATTATCCGGCATAATTGATTCGTAATTTGGTCTGCCTAACCCTAGGGCTATAATTGTTGCCTTTTGGTTAGCATTAGTCTTAATTATGCTTTTTACTTGTTTTATTTTAAGCTTAGTCATATTTCTTTTCTGTTCTTAGTTTTTTTTGCACTGTTTCTTTAAACAATTATTACAGTCTGCAAAAATACAAAAATTTTTTAACCTAAAATAACCTTTTCTACAGAAATATTTCTTCTTGCCGCAACCGAGACAGCGTCTTCTAATTGCAGTAAACCGTTAATTGCTGCTTTTATTGAGTTATGGGGGTTCGATGAGCCTAAGCTCTTAGTCAATACATCCTGCACTCCTACTAACTCGAGGACTGCACGAACGCCGCCTGATGCGATTACACCGGTACCTGCAGATGCTGGTCTTATTAATACTTTAGCTGCACCATAGACTCCGATTACCTGATGAGGCGTTGTGTTGCTCAAAAGTCTAATCGTAACTATGTTTTTCTTTGCAGCGTCAGTAGCTTTAGAGACTGCGTCCACTACTTCACTTGCTTTACCAGTTCCATAACCAACGTGTCCGTTTCCGTCGCCGACTACTACCATAGCAGAGAAGCTGAATCTTCTGCCGCCCTTAACTACTTTGGCAGTACGACCGACGTAAACTAACTTGTCTTTCAATTCTAATTCTGAAGCTTTAAATTTTCCCACTTTTATATTTCTCCTATCAGAAAATTATTAGAATTCCAAGCCTGCTTTACGACATCCGTCTGCAAGGGCTTTTACTCTGCCATGAAATAAATAGCCGTTTCTATCGAAGGCTATAGTTTTTATATTATTTTTCAATGCTCTTTTTCCTAAGATTTCGCCTACTACTTCGCTTTGGGCTACTTTTGGCATATCTGGTTTCAACAGGGCTTTAACTTCTTTATCTATTGTCGATGCTGATGCAAGAGTTTTTCTTGTTACATCATCGATAATTTGTGCGTAGATATGAGTTATGCTTTTGAATACCGTTAATCTCGGTACTTCGCAAGTGCCTGTGATTTTCTTGCGAATTGCATATTTTCTGCGTTGTCTACGCTTGTGTTTTAATTCTAATGCCTTCATTCAATTCTTCTATATTCTTTTTTTAAACGAATTATCTAATTATTATTTAGAATTTGTTTTTCCTGCTTTACGTCTTACATATTCGCCTTCAT
>CAZIIZ010000303.1:0-4519 GCA_964539225.1 uncultured Hyphomicrobiales bacterium
CCATTTTCCTTTCCGCATCCAAATTTATCGTTGGTTCGTCGAATATTGCGAAATTTGAACGAGTCAATAGCGAAGCTAAAGCTGACCGCAAACTTAACGCCACAGAGACTTGCTCTCCGCCGGAAAGCATCTCGAATGTACGAACTTTGCCATCTGGCGAAATCAACCGCACAGCGTAAGTCTTGCCTTCTGTAGTCCATTCTATTCTTTCGGCTTTACCGGATAGAATTTTGTAATTCTCGGTTGCCGATAGCTCAATCTGTTGCAAGCGTCGTTTAGCGATTTCTCGGCTCATTTCCTGCAAATTAGTTCTGAATTTATCGCTTAAATCAATTTTCCGAGATATTATTGACAATTTGCTTTCATTGAGTATAATATCATCTTTACGCTTTGTATTTTGATCTTTAGATTGAATTGATAAGGCTAATTGAGTTTGCGAATTCGCAAGTGCTGTTCGCAATTCCTTTAATTTTGTTTCTAATTCTAATTTTATATTTTCAAATTCTTCTAATTTCTGTTCGGAAAATTGAGGCTTTAGCTCGGATAATTTTGCTTCTAATTCAAGAAGTTGAGACTTAATTTCTTCGATTTCTGCTTCAATTTTGGATTTTTCATCTTCTAAGGCAGACTTAGTCTCTGATAATTTCAAATTTGTGGTATATAATTCGTAATTAGAACGCAATGATTCCGCTTCAATAGATTTCTCTGATTTTTCAGCTTTTAGAGATTCGAAATTCTCTAATTTCTCTGAGAATATCTTATTTTCTAATTCAAGATTCTGCATCTGAATTGAGAATTTTTCTATATTATCTGAACATATTTTTATTTCAGATTGATATTTCTCAATCTTCAATTTATATGAATTATGCTTTTTATCTAATTCAGCTATGTTCTTTTTCTGTTCAATTATTATTGCGGAGAGTTTCCCGATTTCAGTTTTGATTTCAGAAATATTAGATGCAATTTTATCAGTTATTAGTTCGCTTTCTTGCTCTTTATTTCCGTCCATTTCTAATTTAATAAGCAATTGATTGAACTCTAAATCAGCAATCGTCTTATCCTTCGCAGTTAATTTGATTTCCTGATTCAATAAATCAATCTCTACAATCATTTTTTGGGTTGCAGTTTTCTCGGATTTAGCATTAGCTATCGCATTCTGATTGTCTGTTATCAATTTTTCGATATTTGAATATTCTTTTTCAATTCTAGCTGCGAATTTATCAATCTCTGATTGCAATTCTTGCCTCTTAATATTGAAATATTCAGCATTAGATTCGGCAGAAATATTCTTGCAATTCTCTTTTAGTATCGGGCATATCCCTGTGGCAAGCTCTTTTGCCGCATCGTCATTATCTTTTATTCTCGCCTTGATAGTTTTTATTTCAGAGGATAATCTATCTTTTTCTTTTTTCTTTTCTGATAATATTTTTTCGGTTTCTTGCAGTTCAACGATTGTATTATCGCACTCTTCCACAGATTTAGAAATTGATTTGTCCTCTAATTTCGCTTGCAAAGTATGCAATTTTAATTCAATCTCATTTAGTTTTGAAATTTCCTTCTCTATAGATATTTTCTTTTCTTGTTCAGATTTTAATTCTAATTCTCTCGAAGTCAATTCGGCAGTAAGTTCTGAGTTTTCTTGGTTTATTATTGCTAATTTCTCTTCTATAACTTCAATTTCCTTATAATCCGATACTAATAATTGATTATAATTTGCCAAATCCGCTTCTGCTTTTATAGAATTCTGCTTTTCTTTGTTGATTTTTTCTATGTTCTTTTGCAGTTTCTTTTCGATTTTATCAAGTTCGCTAATTAGATTGTCTAACTTGGAAATTTCCTTGCTCAATTCTAGATGCTTATCATAGCCCGGCTTATTATTTTTTACAATTTCTATAGCTTTAGCCGCTAATTCTATCTTCTGAATTATCGCAATACTATCTTTTGCTTTAGATTCTCGGAAATTAATATTACTATCTACTTTTATTTCTAACTGTTTTATCTTATTCTTTAGCTCAATTAATTTTGCGATGGCATTTTCCTTATCTTTAGTTTCGCTTTCCAAAGATATAATGCCGGATTCACCGCTTGCAATTACAATATTAAATTCTGCTATGCGATTATTTAACTCTTCTTCATCGACAAGCTTTTCCTTCTCGCTCTCTATCAATTTCGCAATTGCTTTAGATTCAGCTTCGTAATTATCTTTCTTAATTTGGTTTAGCTTCTCTGCAATTGTCTTATAGATTTCCGTATCAAAAATACTATTAATTATGTCCACATTATTGCCGGCTTTAGCACTAAACATATCAACGAATTTATTCTGATAAGCCGTAATAACATTCTTATATAATATATTAGGATTCTTTTCCAGACCTAACAGTTCCGCACACTTCTTTTCGATTGAGTCTTTGTCGTCGCTAATTGGGATTTCGCTATTATCTTGATATAATCGAGTAATTGTCTTGGTCTGATTCTTGGTTCCGACTAATTTATAAATCTTTTCAGCTTTATATCGGATACCATCATTGCCGATGAATGATATTGCAATTGTAGAATTCTTCTCGCCGAGTTTGATTTGATCTATAATGCTTCTGTTATTGTCTTCGCCGAGTAAAACTAAGCCAATTGCTTCTAAAATTGAAGATTTTCCGCTTCCATTTTTGCCCAATATTAGATTAATTCCTTTGCTCAGTTCTATGGTTTTCTTGGAGTGGCATCGGAAGTTCTCTAATTCAATTTTTTCTATAATCATTTTAAGTCTCCTGCTATAAATTCATTCAAAAAAGCATCGAAATCTTCAGCTAATTGATCTATATTACCTTCTGCAGTATGAATTTTAAATTTCGATAAATAATCTATAGTCTTATCGGCATCTTTTCCGAATGTTTCCCATGATTCTACTATTTCTGATTCAAGCAATTCAATGCTTGAATATGCTGAAGATTCATTATTAGTGCCTCTTTTACATATAAATTTTACAAAAGTCTTCAGAAAACCTAAAATTACCATTTCAGCTTCGATTATATTCACATCCGGCACGTAAGAATTCATTATCTCTAAGTCAATTTTGAGTATGTCTTCGCCTTGAATAATATCCAAATCAGATAAATTGTCTTTGATAGCAGTCATTAGCTCATCCATAGCGAAGAATTCATTCTTGATTATGATTTTATGCACTTTCCGATTCCTTGCCGGAATAAATCTATGCTCTAATTTATCTGTGTCAAATAGTATTGCACCTTTCGCTTTGCCTGCTTCATCTATATCCCAATACTCAGGACTTCCCGGAACAAAGAAATGCGGATTATCTTTTGGATAAACTCGGTATGAATGTAAGTGTCCGCCTGCTGTATAGATTACTTTATCCTTGAATAAATCTGCTGTTTCTTTGTCAATAGTTCCCGTAATAAATGAATCATCTCTTTCTTTAGCATTATCAATAATTCCGGTGTGTATTATCGCAACATTCTTGTTTGTTTGCGATGGATTAGCTTCTAAATATTCTATAAAGCCTTCAATTGTTTCTCTTGCAAAAGCTCCAGAATATCCTAAGCCATAGAAAGCAATATCTTCAATGATTATTGGAGTAAAATTATACTTCTCTGCTTCCCTTTCGTACTTCGGAAGATAAATTAATCCCTTCGTAGCTAAATAATTAAGCCATGAATCTTGCTCTGCACCATTAGTAATGCGGTCATGATTGCCGTCAGTAATAATTACTGGGATATTAGCGGATTTTGGCATATTCAAAATTATTTCTGCCTTAGATAAAACATCCGGATTAAGTTCCTTTTTATCGAAAATGTCTCCGCTTAGAATTATGGCAGACACATTTTCTTCAATTCCAACTCTAATTAGATATTCGAACGCATCGAAATAGTCTTGATGACGTTTGATAGCATATTCTCCGCTTGCTCCTACAGGTCTTTTACCCAAGTGAAGATCTGAACAGTGTATAAATTTCATGTTTTTCTCTTTAAATAATGTTTTTAAACTTTCCGACAGGTTAGGAAACTGTCGGAAGGTAATTATTACGTATTTATTCTTATCTTAATCCTCTACCTTCTGAACGTTTCTTAACATTTTCGAAGGTTTAAAACTAAACAATTCCTCAATCTCTAAACCTTCCGACAGGTTAAGAAACTGTCGGAAGGTAATTATTACGTATTCTTTCTTATCTTAATCCTCTATCTTCTGAACGTTTCTTAACATTTTCGAAGGTTCAAAACAACTTTTATCTTTTCTCCTATATCCAATATTTGGTATCAACTGTATTTATGATATTTGAAGAAAATATTCTAAAATCTTCTTTATTTATCATTGATAATATTATTTCCTTTTGTGGAAGAGTGCCTTTGCGAAAATCAAAATAATCTAAATAACTGGAGTAGTGCCATTCTTCAGGTTTATTTACTATTCCTTGACGCAATGGATTCTGATGTATATATGCTAATAACGTAACCAAATACTGCTCATTATCAATGTTTTTTGCTTTAGTTTTTTGTGTAAACAGATTTCC
>CAZIIZ010000304.1:0-4500 GCA_964539225.1 uncultured Hyphomicrobiales bacterium
CATCAGTCATCACAATGCTTTGGATATTCCGCTCTATATGCGTATCGCTTTGGAATTATACTTGAAGAGATTAATCGTAGGCGGATTCGAAGCCGTGTATGAAATCGGTCGTAACTTCCGCAACGAAGGTATGGACAGAAGTCATAATCCCGAATTCACTATGCTTGAGATTTACGTAGCGTACAAAGATTACATTTGGATAATGAATATGATCGAAGATTTAATCTGCGATTTGGCTTTGAAAGTAAATAATACTTCCGAAATCAATATCGACGGCAATGCAATTCAATTGCAGAAACCATTCCGCAGAGCTAAAATGTTCGATTTATTCAAAGAATATACAGGTAAAGATTTGCAAGGCAAATCCATGGAAGAAATTATGGATGCCGCTAAAGAATTGCACATCGAAATCGCTCCCGGCTCCAGCTATTCTAAAGTATTGGACGAAATTTTCGGTGCTAAAGTAGAGCCGAACTTGATTCAGCCTACTTTCGTAATCGACTATCCGGTTGAAATGTCGCCACTTGCTAAAATGCACCGCACAGAACCGGGCATAGTAGAGAGATTTGAATTATTCATCAATGGTTCGGAAATCGCAAATGCCTTCTCTGAATTGAACGATCCACGCGACCAACGCAATCGCTTAGAAGAGCAAGCTCGTTGCAAAGCTCAGGGCGACGACGAAGCAATGATAGTTGACGAAGACTTCCTATATGCTCTCGAAGTGGGTATGCCTCCAGCCGCAGGCTTAGGAATGGGTATCGACCGCTTAGTGATGATGCTGACCGGCGAAAAATCTATCCGCGACGTTCTCTTCTTCCCATTGATGCGTCCCGAGAAATAGTCTTTCTCTCAATTCGATTATAAATACTCAAGCCCTTATTATTCCGAGATTGGAATAGTAAGGGCTTGAAGTAAGTATTTCAATTTAGCAAGAATTCTTTCATCTTCGAAAATACTTTTTTTTCTTCATTTGGATTATCCTGAAACAATTCAGAATAAGGTATAAATAGAAAATTCTCATTGTTCTTTATTAATATTGAAGGACAAAACTCAACGTTAAATCTTTGGAATAAATTACTCATTGAAATATTTTTAGACTGGCTTGAAGGAATCGAAATATCAAATAAGGTGCTATCTTGCTCCAAAACATCTTTGATAAATTCAGTAGATTGGCGATTAGTATAATTATCATATTGCGGAATCAAAGCTATTAAACGGATATTGGTATTTATTTCCTTGGATAACTGTTTATTAATAGCCGAAATAACACGATAACAATCATGACATGAATTTCTACTAGCAAATACAAACATAACTTTATTCTGAAACTTGCTAATATTAAGAGTATCCTTTTTAAAATTAACTACTCTTAAATTGGATTCTTTGCTAATTCCATTACAGGACTGAAGGAGAGCTAAACAAACAATGATACTTAATAAATAATTACATTTTATCACTTTTTATCCCTAAATTTATACATAAAAATTGATAAGCAAGGTTCTCCGGCTTCGTAGTATTTTTCGACATCATCATAATAGTTTTTATATTTGCGACCAATATAATCTTTAACCAAATATGGGGATTTTGAGAAATTAACTATTTTTCCATTCATTGCTGTAAAGCCAAATCTGTCTCGCTCCGGCATATCGTTAATTACAGTTTTAGCTAATATCGTATCAAAATTTCGTGAACATATAAGGTCTTTCTTATAAATTTCCCAGTTGTTCTTATTGAATTTCCAAATGTCAAAAATAATTTCAACATCGTTATCTCGATTCCACGATACAATAAATAAAGAATCGTTTACAAACATTACATTTTGTATCAATGAGATAGCAGGTAATGAACCAGCCTCTCGTCGAAATTTGTCAAAGTTATTATAATTATCAATTACTTTTGCAGCAGAATCATTAGATACCCATTGCTTAGGGTGATAACTTATCGTTGATATTTTATTATAATTTAAATCATAAAAGTCTATAGAGTAATCTGTAATATTTGATAGATATATCAGATTTTTATAAATCCCAAAAATATTTCTTGGTCTAAAATAAGTCATAGCTGAACCTTTTGGAATCTTAAACTCGTGATATTTCTCTAAGCTTTTATTCTCAATATTAAGAATACTTATTTTTGGCGTACCTCCATACGAAGCGATACCAAAATTTTCTGTTGTAAGATATATAATTTCATGCTCAAAGAACATTTTACTCCAGTTTATCGGAGTATGAATTGAATCAACAAAAGTTCTATTCCTATCATAAATCAGAATACACTTATCAACCAATAATAGGTAATTATTAGGAGTATAAACAAAATCATAAACCCATGTATCAATCGGTAATTCTAAAATATGCTTGCTAATACTTGAATTTTTGATTTCAATTAGTTCAACTTTTGCCCCTCTATTAACTTTTTTTCGCAAATATTTATTTTTATCTAATAGAAATATCCTATTATCCATTTCTTGAATCTCTACATTCCTATCAGTGAAATCCTGAATTATTAATTGTTTGTCAAGAATGAAATACTCATCAAGATATTCGCCGGAATCAAATGGGGTAATAATACTTTTCGGAGTATCAGTATTTTGAGGTGATTTTGTTTGGCAACTGCAAATACTCATAGATAATAATATAAATAATAACAAAATAGTATTTTGCTTCATAATACATCCTTTTAAAAAATAATGATGGGCTATTCTTCAATATTTCCTAAATTGAAGAATAGCCCTATTTGTTTTTAATTGTCATCTACAACAACGAAATGAATAGTAGCATCTACCGAATTGTCTTCATTAGTGTTCCATTCAAGATTCTGATAAATGGTATATCCATTATGAATATCATTAAAAGATTTTGTACCATTCTGCTGACCATTATCCTGAACCTCTTTCATGAGATATATTTCGATTTCACTAATTCGGTCGTCCATATATTGTGCATCTATTATCTGATTACCGTTTGCATCTGTAGGGAGATTTGGATTATTTTCTTTGCTCCATGAGCGGCAGTTAGTACCTCCTCCACCATTACAATAAGTATCGACAAATTTTGTATTCCCTTGGAAACCCACTTCTGAATATACTTCAGCATAAGTATATAAATCCATACCCCACATTCTATCCCACCATCCATTTTTTTGATATCCGCCATCTTGGTGAAGTTGGCGTACCTCTCTATAAACAACTTTAGCCTCTTGTGCTTGTACAGTAATTCCAGTTAAAGTAGCAATAAATAACAAACCTAAAAATATCTTTTTCATTTTCTTTTCCTTAAAATAAATTTGCGTATTTTGTTAATTGTCAAAATTTCCAAAAGTAATGACCTCCGCAAGCTAAATCCTCTAAATGAGGTCATAAATCTAAAGAAATTAGCTCGGTACTCTTGGTGGTTGTGTTTCATTCATTTTAATACTAACTCAACCAAACGCAAATTAAAAAAAAAAAAACGAATTATGCAAATAATATTTACATAATATTGAATATTTATTTTTATTTTACATTAAATTAATAAATAAGTGCGATTAATTGTAGTTTTCTTGCAAATTTCTGCAACCATTCGTTGGAGAAATAGTCTTTTCCCTCAATTCGATTATTAGCACCTCAATTACACTTATGATTTTCTCCAGCCATTGGTTAGAGAAATAGCCTAACTATACAATCAGAACCCAATTACTTACTAAGCATTGCAACGAACACAAGCAATAGCTATTATAACAAAACAAACAGGACTTAAAATTTAGCTGTTCGGCTGAAATTTTAAGTCCTGTTGATAAAATTGGTTGCTGAGTATATAACTATTTTTTTTCGGGACTCATGCCTACTGCCTGAATGGCAAGGATAGCTACTTTACCGTCTAAATGTAATTCTTGGATTAATTTCTCGTTCGGATTTGAAGCCGATACTACAGATGCTAAATCCATATTAGCACACGCCAAACTAATATTTTGCATAATTTGCCCGGCTTCGATTCCCGCCCAAACTAATAATTGCTGCATTGGTATATTGTCGTTATTTACAGCTTTGTAGTAATTATCGAAGTTTGCAACCAATACTAAGCTCATCGGAGCAGAACTAATAGATTTTTCATCGCCGAGTCGAGTTCTTAAGTCCTCGGATTGGAATTTTTCCAAGTTTCCTAATCGTGCATCCCAACGGTAAGCACCGTCAGCGGAAACGACATAAATTTCAATCATTGGGATATCGTTAATCGGAGAAATAGTAAATCCATGTTCCGTTTTGCCATTTGCTGTAAATAGTATATTGGAAATTTGCTGCATAGTCAGCGGAGTATTACTAAAACTTTTAACCTGATGATTTTGCGATCCAATCAACTTTGAAAAAGGCTTTTTTTCGGAGAACAAAGGAGCAAGGAGTTGACCGCCTTTATTTTCAGCCGGAGTCTCAAGGACGACTTTTTGATTAGCTTTTCGAACATCTGTAATTTGAGTTGCCTGAGCTAGAACAGTGTTTACGGAGTATGCGGATACTGTGGC
>CAZIIZ010000305.1:0-4463 GCA_964539225.1 uncultured Hyphomicrobiales bacterium
CGGATTAGCACATATTAGTTCGCCAAATAGATTGTCCGATCAGGCAATCGAGAAGCTGAATGATTATTATTTGAAAAATTGTACCCTTTCTATGGATATTGATATTATTATCAAATCATTTCTAAGGAAACGAAAAACAATTGAATTAAAGTGATGATTCTTTCTCGATGGGCTATCGTTGCTGAATATGAATCAAAACAAAATTAATAGAAGTATAAAATTATTATATAAAGGATAATTAGAATAATGGATATGGATTTTTTCAAACACATAATCGACATATTTCTGCATTTAGACAAATATCTCGGTGAGATAATCTCAAACTACGGTACCGCTACTTATATTATTTTATTTCTGGTTATATTTTGTGAAACTGGTTTAGTGGTTACTCCATTTTTGCCGGGCGATTCTTTGCTGTTTGCCGCTGGTACATTTGCAGGTTTAGGGGCGATGGACGTTCATTTGCTAGCATTAATAATTTTTATTGCAGCAGTATTGGGCGATACGGTAAATTATTCAATTGGTAAGTTTCTCGGACCGAAAGTATTTACGGGTTCTTATCGGTTTTTGAAAAAGGAATATTTAGAGAAAGCTCATAATTTTTATGAAAAATATGGAGCCAAAACAATTATTATTGCTCGATTCGTGCCTATAGTCAGGACTTTTGCTCCGTTCGTAGCCGGAATCGGCAAAATGAATTATACGAAATTTATCTTGTATAATTTGGTTGGTGCAGCTATTTGGACTTTAGGCTTAGTTTATGCCGGTTACTTTTTCGGGAATTTAGATATAGTCAAGAATAATTTCAGTATAGTGATATTGGCGATAGTGTTCATTTCTATTTTGCCTCCGATTATTGAGTTCGTCAGAGAAAAATATTTTAAAAAGTCATAAGACGCATAAATGAAAAAAATTCTCTATATATGGAAGGGGCAATTCCCATTTGAGATTCGCATACAAAAAATTTGCGAATCTTTGGTGAAATTTGGATACGACGTAACTGTACTATGCAAATGGAAAAATGAACTATGCGACAGAGAAACAATAAACGGCGTAAAAGTAATCAGAGTGGGTTACAATAAGGGTTTAAAATATTTTGTTCCTATTCTGTACAATCCTTTATGGCGGAATATTATTAACAAAGTCGTATCGGAATTTAAACCTGACTTGATTATCAATAGAGAATTCTTTTTGATGAATGAAGTGAAATCAGTAGTGAAGGATTCAATTCCAATATTTATGGATATGGCTGAGAATTATCCGGCAGCAATCGCTAATTGGGGCAAATATCATAATTCATTTGTTAAGAGATTCGTATTCGATAGAATTAAAATATTCAATATCCTTGAAAAACAAGCTGTACAAACTGCCGACGCTATTTTTACGGTTTGCGATGAGAATCGAGACCGACTTATTAATGTATTGAATATTCCTAAGGATAAAGTATCTGTAGTGCATAATACTCCTGATTTGAATTGGTTCGATAATTATCCCAAAGGCACACGCATTCTACCGAAAATATTCGCTTATCACGGTTATATAGCAGAAGAAAGAAATCTCGATAAATTCCTTTTGGGGTTCAATTTAGCCGCTGAATCCGATGGTGAAATTGAATTAGAAATTAATGGTTCAGGCAGTACATACTCCCAATTAGAGCAATTACAAAACACTCTAGCACACAAGGACAGAATTCATTTGAATGGGAATTATTTACATTCAGATTTGGGCGAATTATTAATTCGTTGCGATGTCGGAATTATGCCCTATTTAAACGATGAATTTATTAATACCACTATTTCCAATAAAATGTTCGATTATTTGGCTATGGGCAAGCCGATGATTACTTCGTTAGCTAAACCAATGCAGAGAATCATTAATGAGACTCAGACGGGAATTTCTATTGATTGCGATTCGCCGCAAGCTATCGCAGATGCACTATTGAATATGAAAAATCTAGATGTTCAAGCTATGTCGGCTAATGGGATAAAAAATGCAAATCAGAAATATTATTGGCAAAATGATTTTTTAACGTTAAACACTTTCATTGAAAGATTTTTATAATGCCGCAAATCATTTCAAATACAATTCAATTTCATATCGCTGCATATTCCCCAATCGACCAGCAATATAAATTCTTGATAATTCAGAGAGCAAGTAATTTACTGATTTATCCTAACGTATGGCAAGTGATCACCGGAACTCTTGAACCCAGTGAAACTGCTTTGCAATGTGTTTTGCGTGAAGTGCAGGAAGAAATCGGCTTTGAAATTTCAAATTCAAAGCTGTTTAGCGTGCCGTACATCACTAAGTTTTTCGTTCCTAAAAAAGACTACATATCTTTAGCTCCCGTGTTCGCTGCGATTATTGACATTGATACTGAAATAATACTATCATCCGAACATCAAGCATATCAATGGGTGTCGGCTAAGGAATTCGATTCTATAATTATATTGCCGAGTCATCGAGAAGCCAATCAAATATTCATTGATACAATATTAAATTCTACAAATCCTTCATTATTCGAATTGAAAATATGACAAATTCCCCAAATACAGTCGCTGCGATAGTAATAACCTTCAACCGATTAGACTTCTTGAAAGAAATTATCCAAGCTCTTCGAGTGCAGACTCGTCCGATTGATAGAATATTCGTTATTCATAATTCCGGTACTGACGGTACTGCGGAGTGGCTCGCAGAGCAAAATGACTTACAAGTAATCACTCAAGGCAATCTCGGCTCGTCTGGAGGACAATACACAGGATTTAAGGCTGCCTACGAAGCTGGCTATGAATGGATTTGGACTATGGACGATGATGTAGTGCCTGCGGCTAATTGTCTCGAATTATTACTTGATAATTATGATAGCAATATCATCCGTACTCCGCTTCGCTATGCTCCGTCGGGAAAAGTATTCTATAACGATTGTATCTCTTTCAATTTGAGCAATCCGTTCAAGAGCCTTTGGGTGCGAATTATCAATGATGACGATTTGAAAAAGGATAAAATAAAAGCCGACGGCATCACCTTCGAGGGACCGATTATGCACAGAAGTATTATCGCAAAGATTGGATTCCCAGATAAAAAATTCTTTATCTATGGCGACGATACTGAGTATTTTATTCGAGCCGTCAAAGCCGGAGCGGAAATACAAGTATATAAAAAGGCTGTGCTGAATCGGAAGTTAGATTTCGTGGTCGCTGAGGATAATTTTACATGGAAGCATCAATATATTATTAGAAATGTGATAGCTATCGATGTGCTGCATGCTAAACCAATCGTTCGCATATTGCGTCCGTTTGCTTATTTGGCTAAATGGCTGACGCATTGCAAAAGTATTTCTGATCTTAATGTTACCGTGAAAGCATTTCTCAATGGATATTTTTATCAATCGGAAAATTAATGCTTACGAGATTGATATATCGAGCCGAATTACGGTAAATCTTGTAGCCAATTAGTAGTTCAATGTTTATAGAAATATATTCGTATTTATCTTATGGTTTCTACGCAGAGGACTAATTAATCAAGTCGTTTTATCTTCTATTCGTACATTTGGCTTTCAAATCAATAAAATATCGAAATGATTGGCAATGATTTGGCGATGAATCGTAGCCTCTCCGCTCTGACTATTAAACTAAAGGAAATTAGTATTTTCGGTAAGTAATTAGAGCGATAAGAAAATCAAAAACCCCTTCCATGGATTTAATTCTGTGGGCGGGGTTTGTTATTTTCACTCATCCGATGAGTTAGAGGCTATTATCTAATTGGCTCTCACAATGCGGAAGCCAATGTCATCACCATAATAGCTAGGAGTGTAGCTGTTGCGGTTAGCACTTCGGCAAATGTCAGGGTAGTCCACCCATAAACCACCACGAAGCATGCGATAAGAGTCGGAAGCGGATCCCTTAGGGTCAGTTACAGTTGCACTTGTGTAGCTACTATACCAATCCCAACACCATTCGAGGACATTACCGCTCATATCATATAAACCAAAAGCATTTGGTTCTTTCAGACCGACTTCATTAATATTTGCCACTCTATTGCTATAATACCATCCAATCTTGTCCAAGTTTTTATCTATTTGTACAATGTCAGGATTCAATAAATTTCCACTGTAAAAATCTGTGCTTGTGCCTGCCTTTGCAGCATATTCCCATTCTGCTTCAGTCGGCAATCTATAGCCGTTTGCATCCCAATTGCAGTTTACATTTGTTCCGTTGATTGTATAGCAAGGTGCTAACCCTTCAAGCCGACTCAAAGCATTACAAAATGCTACTGCATCATACCAACTTACATCCGCAACAGGTTGATTTGCACTTCGAGAATTACTTTGCTTAATTTCCATTACTTCGTCATATTGCTTCTGCGTTACTTCATATTTGCTCATATAGAATGGTTTGCTAATTGTTACTAAGTGTATGGGTAATTCATTAGGATGTCCGGAATAGGCTCCTGTATTGCCCATT
>CAZIIZ010000306.1:0-4458 GCA_964539225.1 uncultured Hyphomicrobiales bacterium
ATCAAATCCGGTGCAGAAGTGCATCAAGCTAAGATGATAAAAGTAGATTAGTTGGCTTATGAAAAAATGAAACCTTCGGAAGGGTTAAGAAACCTTCGGAAGGGTTAAGAAACCTTCCGAAGGTAGTATCGAATCTTCACCTTCCGACAGCTTCTTAGTCCTTAGGAAGGTTTGAGAGTCTGCTGCAGAGCGAAGGAGTTTTTGTTTAAGTATGCTGAATCTTTTCTTGGTACTTTACTGAAAAATTACTAATTTGCAATTCCAAATAAGGAGTGCCATAATGGCAAAATTATTAACAATTGAATGCTAATAGGTTTTATATATCGCTAATACTAAATAATCATAAAATATACATATTATCGGGAGAAAATAATGTTTAGAATCTTTTTTTACTTTTTAATCGTGGCTATGAGTGCCGTCAATCTTAATGCTCAGGAGTGGGCAAAGAGTTTCGGAAATACCAGCTATGATGATGCTATTGATATGGTAATTGACGCAAGTGGGAATTCTTATACAGTTGGTTCCTATAGAGACTCAATTCAGTTTGGCAATGGAATATCATTGATTAGTCCGGGAGTAGAGAGAAGCTTTGTTGCTAAATTTAACTCAGAGGGAATTTGTCAGTGGGCACAGAGTATTTCTTCCATTTCTAATTGGTCGAGACCATCTTGCGTAGCCTTAGATTCAACTGGTAACATTTACGTTGGCGGAGCTTATAAGGATTCAACTTATTTTGGTAATGGAATCTTTTTGCCGAAGGTTGATAGCATAAGTAATGGCAGGGATCCTTACATAGTTAAATATAATTCTAACGGAGAGTGTCAGTGGGCGAAAAGTCTTGTTGCACGTTCCGATTCGGATAGACTCTTAGGAATAGCTATTGACGCAAAAGGTAATGCTTATGTGTTTGGAAGATATTCCACAGAATTGACTTCAAATGATGGAATATCGTTAACCTCAGCTAAGGGATTAGAAAACTTCATAGCCAAGTATAGTCCGGACGGAGTATGCAAATGGGCAAATAGGATTGGTGGTCTTGTAGGTCAGTATAGTGAAAAGTATATTTTGTCAGACTCGGAGGGAAATCTATATATCGCAGGTTCTTTCGGAGACTCATTAAATTTCGGTAATAATATTTCCTTAATTGCTTCAGCAAAGGGTGATGGAGTGTTAGCGAAATATAACTCAAGCGGAGTATGCCAATGGGCAAAAGCAATTACTGGATCAGATGCCACCGAAGTTATAAGTATGTCCTTGGATGCGTCAGGGCATCTCTATTTGCTCGGAAGATATTCTGGTTTGGTATCTATAAACGATGATATTACTCTGACTTCAAATGGAACTAGCAAAAGATTTATCGCTAAATACAATCCTGAAGGTGGATGTCTATGGGCTAAAAATATCGGGGGTTCTGATTTACTTCCAAATCAGATTTATCCAAATCAGATTTACACTGATTCGGTTGGTAATAATTATATAGCAGGCTTGTTTTACGGTACAGCTATGATAGCCGATGGAGTAAGTTTTACTTCTATTGGTAAGTCTGATTTTTTCGTAGCGAAATATGATACATTCGGCAACTTTTTATGGGGGCAGAGTATTTGTGAAAACGGCAATTATAAAGAAATTAGTGGAATTTCTGCTGATAAGGAAAGCAAAGTTTATTTATTTGGCGAATATGACGGTGGAATGCTATTAGGCAATGGTTTATCCTTGGTGTCGAAAGGAAGCTATGATTGCTTTTTGGCTAAGTTAGATTCTAAATCAAGAACTTATCCATCATTGAAATATCCTGAATACAAAGCTCAAACAATGAGTACAAATACACATATCGAATGGAATTCTGCGAAAGCAGCCACCGACTACAGGGTGCAAGTTTCCACTTTTGCTAATTTTAGTACAAAATTAGTAGATGAAGTTGTTACTAAAAATACTACTTCGCGAATTCTCAACGATTTGAAATACAATACTCAATATTATTGGAGAGTGCAAACATTAACTAATAATGATACATCCGCTTGGTCGCCTATTTGGAATTTCTCTACCGGATATGATCCGAATGCTCAAGTGTGGGCTCAGAGTTTTATTAGCGGTGATTCCTTTTTCAATCAGATTGATTTAGCAATTGATTCAAGCAATAATTATTATATTGTGGGGGATTATGACGGCAGTGCGTATTTGGGTAATGGCAAATACTTGAACACTGGTAATAAATATACAGGTTTTGTTTCAAAGTATAATTCTTCTTCTATGCCGGACTGGTCTTCATCTCAATATAGTGCTAAAACAAGTCGTACATTTAGAGTAGCTACAGATACCAAGGGAAATATATACATCACCGGATATTATTCAGATACGGTGTCGATGGGCAATAATATTACTTTGACTTCAACAGGTGGGGAAGATGGCTATTTCGCTAAATATACTTCCGCAGGCGAATGCCTATGGGCTAAATCTATAGGTTCAGTATCGGATGATTATGTAGTAAATTTATTAATCGATAAAAATGAAGACATATATGTTTTTGGCTATTATTCCGATACAATATCTTTAGGTAATAATGTAGGCTTGAAGGCAAGCGGAAATAAATCTACCAAATTCGTTGCTAAGTACAATTCTGATGGAAAATGCCTTCGGGCGAATGATTTATTCAGAAGTAGATATTTTGATATAAATAATATAGCTTTAGATTACGAAAACAGTTTGTACATCTCCGGTCAATATAGTAATACTGATTCATTGTATTTCCCAGACGGGAAAATATTTCATTCTTTAGGAGAAGATAATAGCTTTATAGCTAAATATGATTCACTTGGCAAATTTATCAGAGTGAAATCTTACATTGGTAGCAATTCAGTTCGAAGTATGATTACGGACAGTATTGGGGATGTCTATGTGGCTGGCACCTATAAAGGTCAAATGGAAATTGATAATGATACAATATTGAGTTCCTACCAAATTTATGAAGGATTTATAGTTAAGTATAATTTAGACGGAGAATTACTTTGGGTTAAACAAATAGGCGGTCCGTATAATCAAGACATAGTAAAAATAAAAGTGAATAACAAAGGCGAGATATTTATATTTGGCACTTGGTCCGGCACTATTAATTTGGGTAATGGTGCGTCTTTGACTACATCTGTCCAAAAAGATGTATTTATGGCTAAACTAAATTCTAAGTGGGAATGTTTATGGGCGAAAGGTTTTGGTAGTGAATTGGACGATGAGGAATTAACTGATGTCGAGATAGATAAGGACGATAATATTTATCTTCTCGGTACATTTCGATCATATATTAATTTAGGAAATAGAGTCGTTATCAATATGAATGGCGATGATTATTATAATCGTTTTCTTGTTAAATATAAAGCTTTATTCGTTAATGCACCAGCATTAATTAATCCTGTATTCGATACTAAAAATATAAGTCCGAATGCCTCTTTTGCTTGGAGTGCAGTGAAAGACGTTAGCTCTTATAGAGTGCAAGTATCTACTACAAATGATTTCTCAACTACTATCGTAAATGAAGTTTTAAGCAATACAACTGCGAAATATACTTCATTGCTCGACAGTACAAAATACTATTGGAGAGTGAAAGGATTAACAGATTCGGACTCAACAGATTGGTCTGTTACTTGGAGCTTCACTACCGGAAAAACAGCCGATGTAGAGGAAGCCAATAGAAACGAATTCTCAATCTCTCCGCAACCAGTTAAAAATGAAGCAGTTATTACATTTACTGTCATTCCTGTGCATGCAGGAATCACTATAGAACTTTATGATCTCAAGGGAACTTTGGTTGCTACTCATAATTTTGCTTCATTAAGCGAAGGCACGAATAAGCTTCGCCTTGATGTTATTAATATTCCAAGCGGAATGTATAATGTAATTATCAAATCAGGCTCAGAAGTGCATCAAGCTAAGATGATAAAAGTAGATTAATTGGCTTTTTTGTTTATCTACTCATCCGATGACTCGCAGTCATCGGATGAGTGAAACTCCGTAATTCCTAATTGATTTAATTATACTTTGGCAGTTCCGATATACTTTTTTAATTTAGTGTGATTATAAATTTGCAAACAAAGCTATTACAAATATATTATTAAGGATTCCTATGAGAAAGATTTATGTTTTATTGCTCTTAATTTTCTGCACAGCATTTCAGCTGAATGCTCAATGGACTAAAGTAAAAGATTCATATGCTGGTCCAATCTATAGTCTTGCTGTTAGTGGTAGCAATATATTTGCTGGAAGTGGAGATGGAGTATATCTTTATACTAATAACGGTACAAACGGGACTGTCTTAGATAAGGATTTACCGAGAATAAAAATCAATAGTCTTGTCGTCAGAGGCAACAATATATTTGCTGGAACTCGAGATGGTGTATATCTTTATACTAATAATGGCACAAGCTGGTCTGCCGTTAAATCAGGATTAAAAGATACTGAAGTCTTTAG
>CAZIIZ010000307.1:0-4457 GCA_964539225.1 uncultured Hyphomicrobiales bacterium
AAAGTGCTTAAAAAGAATAGTCGCCAAAATTCAGCAGGTTCTTTGAATAATAATATACCTACTATAACCGTGCCTACCGCTCCGATTCCTGTCCATACTGCATAAGCAGTACCAATCGGCAAAGTCTGAGTAGCTTTATACAATAACAACATACTAATAGTTAAACTAATAAAGAATCCGACATACCAAAACGTAGCTTCCGCTCCACTTGTTTCTTTAGCTTTGCCCAAGCAAGTAGCGAATCCGGTCTCGAAGAAACCGGCAATTATCAGAATTATCCAATTCATATTATTTAGCATTGAGTTGAGCTTCGTAATGTGCTATCCATTGCTCAACGGTTATTTTACGGCATAATTCCGCAATTAAATCGAAGGGTATATCGTTCGGCTTTTTGAATCGCACGCAGCTCTTGCCCATATCTAATTTAGTTTTGCAATGCTTAGGATATTCGGCTATGAACCAATCGAATAATTCTTTGTCCATATACAATGCAAGATGATAAAGCGAAATGAAGTTCTTTTGTGCAGCAAAACTGAGGAAAGGTAATTGATCCTTTGGATTGCAATGATAGCCTTTGGGATAAATTGAATGAGGTACCACGTAAGTCGGCATTCCGTACTGCATAGTTTCCGAGAATCCATCCGGCAAATTTTCTAAAATTGTTTTACGAAGTTGAATCATTGAGAAACGTTTATCTTCGCTAATTCCGTCTAAATATTCTTCGATTGTTTTTACATTATCTAACATATAATAGATCCTATCAATTTTCATTTATTTTTAACACATCCAAAGATAAATCGAATTTTTAATGTAACATTTCGATACGCTAAATTACGTACATTATCTTATATTGTCAAAATATTTTTATTATTTCTGTAAATATGTCATAAATAGATAAATTTTCGATATTTAGTTCGGGAAATATTCAATTTTTAATTATCAACTTCAATTTTTCATAGTAACTTTTATATTAGATATTCACTCTTAACAAGTACACAATCAAACAAATTTTCGCTTAATATCAAATAATCTTAGACAGAATCAAGTCCGTAACATACAATCAAGTAAGAGTTTGAAAAAATAAGAGATTAGAAATATTTTCAGCATTCTGAATATTGAAAAAAATGTTTTGGGCATTCAGAAAAAGATTACTAACTTTGTATTACTTAATTCTATAAGTGAGAATAAGTATTACAAATTGTATAAATAATATGGGTTTATAATGTCAGATTACAAAATTATTTGGACAACAATTGATGAAGCTCCGGAATTAGCTTCGTACAGCTTATTGCCTGTTGTTCAATCTTTTGCAAAAGGTACAGGTATTGATATCGAGACTTACGATATCTCTTTGGCGGGAAGAATTCTTGCAAATTTCCCTGAAAATTTAACCGAGGAACAGAAAATCCCCGATTACTTGGGGCAATTAGGAGCTTTAGTAAAAGATCCTACTGCAAATGTAATTAAATTACCAAATATTAGTGCGTCTATCCCTCAGTTGCAAGCTGCCATCAAGGAATTGCAAGATAAAGGATTCAATGTGCCAAATTATCCCGAAGAACCAAAATCAGAAGATGAAATTGCTCTGCAAAAACGCTTCGCTGTATGCCTTGGCTCTGCTGTGAATCCTGTATTACGCGAAGGTAACTCTGACCGTAGAGCTGCTGCTTCAGTTAAAAGGTTCGCCCAAAAGTTCCCTCATAAAATGATGAAACCTTGGCCAGAATCCGGATCCAAAGCTCGCGTAGCATATATGAAGGAAAAAGATTTCTTCGGTAGCGAAAAGTCCACTACCCTCGAAAACAAATGCGATGTTCGTATAGAATTCGTGCCTGCCAATGGCGAAGTAAAAGTGTTGAAACCGAACTTCTCGTTAATTGAAGGCGAAGTAATTGATTCTTCGGTAATGAACGTAAAAGCTTTACGCAGTTTCTATGCCGAAGAAATCGAAAAAACTCGTCAAGAAGGAACATTATTATCATTGCACTTAAAAGCTACAATGATGAAGATTTCCGATCCAATTATGTTCGGTCATGCTGTTTCAGTATTCTATAAAGATGCCTTAGACAAACATGCTGACACTTTAAAAGCACTTGGTGCAAATTTAAACAATGGCTTGGCTGATGTGCTTGATAGATTAGATAAATTGCCTGCTGAGAAAAAAGCAGAAATCATAGCCGACATCAACAAAGTATATGAAACTCGTCCTGACTTGGCAATGGTGGACTCTCGCAAAGGTATCACAAACTTACACGTACCTAACAACGTAATCATCGACGCATCTATGCCTAATATTATCCGCGATGGTGGCAAGATGTGGGACAATAATGACGAACTCAGAGATTGCGTTGCTATGATTCCCGATAGATGCTATGCCACTATGTACGAAGTAATCTTAGAAGATGCTAAAGCTAACGGACAGTTCAATCCTGCCACAATGGGCGGCGTGTCGAACGTAGGCTTAATGGCTCAAAAAGCAGAAGAATACGGTTCGCACGATAAAACTTTCCAAGCTGCAAGCGAAGGCGTTATCCGAGTAGTTACTTCTGAAGGCAAAGTATTATTAGAGCAAAACATAGAGCAAGGCGACATCTTCAGAATGTGCCAAGCGAAAGACGAACCTATCAAAGATTGGGTAAAATTAGCCGTTAATAGAGCTAAAGCCTCTGGGTCGCCAGCTATATTTTGGTTGAACGATGAACGAGCTCACGACAGAGAAATTATTAAAAAAATCAATAAATATTTGCCGGAATACGACACTAACGGACTCGACATCAGAATTATGAAGCCAACTGAAGCTATCAAATTCTCCTTGGAAAGAGTTCGCAAAGGTTTGGATACAATTTCAGTAACCGGCAACGTACTTCGTGATTATTTAACTGACTTATTCCCGATTCTCGAGCTTGGTACAAGTGCCAGAATGCTTTCTATCGTTCCATTATTAAATGGCGGTGGATTATTCGAAACCGGTGCAGGCGGATCAGCTCCTAAACACGTACAGCAATTAGTTAAAGAAGGACACTTGCGTTGGGATTCTCTCGGCGAATATTGTGCCTTAGTGCCATCATTAGAATTAGCTTTCGAGAAAACGGGCAATACAAAAATCGAAGTATTAGCCGAAACTCTCGATGCTGCTATCGGAGTTTACTTAGAAAATGGCAAATTGCCTTCTCGTAAAGTGAACGAAATTGATAACCGTGGAAGCTCATTCTACTTAGCTATGTATTGGGCTGAAGCTCTTGCGGCTCAGACTAAAGATGCTGACTTGAAAGCACGCTTCGAGAAAATGGCTAAAGAATTAAAAGCTAACGAAGCTACAATAGCTCAAGAACTTCTTGCTGCTCAAGGTACAGCAGTTGATCTCGGCGGTTACTATCGCTTAGATGATGCAAAAACTACAGCAGCAATGCGTCCAAGCCAAACATTGAATAAGATTATTGATAAGATGTAATATCTGCGTAATCTATAGATTTGAATCAAAGCCACTCAGTAGCAATATTGAGCGGCTTTTTTTTATTAGAGTAGTTGCGAAATGTACTTCTATTGTCAAAACTTGGATTATGATAATATGCTTTATGTTGAGCAAAGATTGTCTGAAGCATTGATTAATCCCAACCTTTTCAAATTTTACGTAATATGAATTCCGAAGATGTTAAATAATCCCAATCTTGATACTTACACTTATTTATGGCGTATGTAAGTGATAAGAGTGCAACTCCTACGGAGTTGGGAGATGGGGCGAAGTTCCTATTATTACTAACGTTTAACTCCTACGGAGTAAAGATGAAAATTAATCTTATACAGCGTAGCTGTTAAACGTTAGTAACATTGTAGTTCCGTCAGATTAAAACAACTCCGAAGAAGTTGCACTCTTAGCTTATGTGAAAATGAATAGTTTCGGGTGATTAAAGGGCTTCTGTGTCATTTCCTATTAGTGAAAACGAAGTTTTCTTTGAGACCTCAGAATGACTACTTATAAGACCGCCACTTGAATACCTTTAGCATATATCAAATATGTGTAACAGTATTATTAGACTTTATATAGAATGGGCTTCGTCGTAGGTGTCGCCTTGGGATTGACAACCTTTTAACTGCGGACAGTACGCAAAAATCCGTAGTCATCTTCTTTGATTAAAATTGTTAGTTTACCGCTCATATCAATTTGCTCCTTTTAAATATTCAATTCAAATACATTAACTAATAATGCGAAGGAATTATTTTATCTATTTACACCGCAGCCCGACTTATTCAGAATAAATCGGGCTGCTAATGATAATTTGAAATAATCACTTAATTGGATTATTTTTTGCCGTCTAAACCGCGACGTTTGATTAACGCTTCAGGACCAGGCTCAGAACCACGGAACTTTTTGTAAAGATCCATAGCTTCTTCTGTTCCGCCTTTTTCTAATACGTTTTTACGGAATGAAGTAGCTGTAGCTTGGTCGAAGATACCTT
>CAZIIZ010000308.1:0-4449 GCA_964539225.1 uncultured Hyphomicrobiales bacterium
AACACAATGGAAAATGTAAATAATATATACGGAATAACTGTATTAGTAGCCGAGGATGATCGTACTAATTATATGCTATTGGAAAGAAGTCTAGTTAAGGAATTTAGGGCGAATGTGCTGCATGCTGAGAATGGCTACGAAGCAGTTAATCTATTCGAATCGACTCCCAATATTGACTTAGTACTCATGGATATGAAAATGCCGGAAATGGACGGCTACGAAGCAACTAGACTAATTAGAAAAATTTCAACGACGGTACCAATTATCGCTGTTACTGCATTTGCTTTAATAGCCGATTCGGAGAAAGCGTTAGAAGTCGGTTGTAATGATTATGTGTCTAAGCCATTCGATAGAGAAAATCTGCTATACAAAATTCGTTTGATATTGAAAGATAGAGAATAATTTTTACAAAGTAGAATCGAAACGACTCAGTTCTGTTGATTGCTTTTATACAATATAAATGGTTACTCGGTTTCTCTGGATATTCATATTTTCTAAATCGTAAAATTGTCATTTCTGCGAAACGAGTCTTCGAGTGAAATCGTTCTTACGATTCAGCGTAGCTAATGCAGGAATCTGCAACTGTTGTAATACTATTGCTTTACGTGTTTTGTACGCTTGGCTTGCTTCTCAAATATTGTTGTTAGGATAAATTTATCAATGGTCTTTATTAGCCTTGACTGTTGTTTCCATTTTTCAAACTGTACATTGATTTTATTTTATGGCACGGACTTTGATGCTATTTGCTGAATAATATAACAAATTTAGTGGGGAAATAATGTCAAATATTACTCAATTTAGATTTCAATACTCAATTTGGATTCTGCTTGTTTTGCTAGTATTATTATCTTCGTGTAGTTCATCAGTTAGATTTGCTTCTGATAAGCACTCAGAATCTACTTCGGTCAGTTCAACTAATAAATCAAATTCAGGAATTAAAAAGACCGTCGGAATTGACAATATTGATATGGTCGAACTGAATGAAAAACGAAAAAAAATAATTAGCGAAGCTGAAAAATGGCTTGGCACTCCGTATTGCTGGGGCGGAGAATCGCACGATTGTGCTGATTGTTCTGGATTTGTAATGGAAGTATTCAAAAAAGCCGGAGTTCTGTTGCCTCGAACAGCAGCCGAACAGTATAAAATTGGAAGTTATGTGCCTATAGAAAAAGCAAAAACTGGGGACTTAGTCTTTTTCCAAAAAGGCGATAAAGTATCGCATGTAGGGATTTATGTAGGGAATAATGCTATGCTACACGCTTCAGCTTCTTCAGGAGTAATTATTCAGGATTTAGCTACGTTCGGCAATAATCCGGAATTTATCGGATGCCGTAAAATAGTAAAATAAAATATAGAATATTTTTACTATTAAATAACATAATATCAAAAATGAGCTAAATATAAGAATTCAATACTTTCGTTAATAATATTAGGCTTTGAATTTCCTTCTGATTTCCCTTTCGCTATCTCTTTCCTTTGTTGCTTCTCTTTTGTCGTATTTTTTCATTGATTTAGCCAATCCAATTTCAACTTTTACGAAAGCTCCAGAGAAAAATAAAGATAATGGGATTAAGGTAATTCCCTTTTCTGATGTTGCCGTTCTTAACTTCTTTAATTCTCGTTCAGTTAATAGCAGTTTTCGGGTTCTTTTATCTTCGTGGTTTTCTCGATTACCGTGAGAATATGGGCTAATGTGCAAATTGAACAAAAACAGTTCGTTATTGTCCTTGTTCGGAAATGCAGCATACGAGTCTTGCATATTTGCTTTTCCTTCACGCAATGATTTTACTTCGGTCCCTTGCAATATTATTCCTGCTTCGACTACTTGACTAATTGAAAAATCGTGTCTTGCTTTACGGTTTTGGGCTATTAATTTTTCTGTTCTTTCGAATTGTACACTACTTTTCATTATATTTCCTGCGTTATTATGATAAAATCGAATATTTACTACGGATAATCATTGGATTAATCTTTACTTAATATGAAATAAATAAACGTAATAATCGACTTATTATTGAGAAATATTGAAATATTGTATGATTTCATTAAGCTGAATTATTAGGAATTATTGAGGGACGAGAGGTAAAAATGAAAGATGGCTACATTAAATATCAATGCAATCTGACCCATAATATTTTAGAAAATTATCCTGAGATGGATTTAATCAACATTCATCGCAGAGAATTAAGAAATATGAAAATGCTTGGAGTGTATCCGAGCGGGATTAGCTACGGCAATATTAGTATGCGAATAGGAGAATATAGGTTTTTAATCACCGGTACTCAGACGGGTTCATTCGATGATTTAGAAGCTTTTCACTTTGCTATAGTAAACGAATGGGATATTTCGAAAAATATTTTAAATTGTATAGGCGAACTTAATGCTTCCAGCGAAGCATTATCTCACGCTGCTATATACGAAGTATTGCCTAATTGCAATGCCGTGATTCATGTGCATCACTTGCAATTATGGAAACAAGTATTGTACAAAATACCTACTATTCCAGAATCAGCAGAATACGGTACGCCGGCACTTGCCAATGCTATAGCCGATAGCATATTAAACAGTAGTGCTGTATCAAGCGGACTAATTGCTTTAGCGGGGCATTATGAAGGATTAATTAGTTATGGAGATACAATAGAAGCTGCTTCAGCAGTAATTTTAAAATATTTCTAAATTAATGCGATTAATATCAAATCTTATCAAAACTGATTCGTTAATTAATTCATCACAAGCAGTAAATTATTTACGTAATCGGAGTTCTTTTACTATGAACAGGAAAAATGAAACTATTGAGAATTTAATAAATCTCTTGAAGAGATGGCAAAGTATTGAAGATGACTCTATAAGAAATACTACCGAGATTATTAAGAAATCAAATAATCCGGTGATTAATATCATTATGGAAATTATTAGGCAAGACTCGGTCATTCATCGCAAGATGCAGCAACTGATAATTGATAATTATATAAAGAAACCTATTGATGTCGATTTAGACGAATTGCAAGATTTGTGGGGATTAATTACTGAACACGATGAAGCTGAAAGAAAAACAATTGAATTGGCGAATTACGCATTAGCCCAAGTGGAAAGTCCAGTAGTAAAAATGCTATTGGAATATCTGCTAACTGATGAAAGTAAGCACGATACATTGCTTACTGATTTAGAGAAATTGAAGGATTCTGCATTCCCTGAACAGAATATTTTACCTTACGTGTAATAAATAATTAAACAATAAATTGGAGCAAGTATGTTGAAAATAACTTATCTAAGTCATTCCGCATTTTTATTGGATGATGGGCAGAATCAATTAATTATTGACCCATTCATAAATGGCAATCCGAATACGCCTATTCAAATATCAGATGTAAAAGCAAAGTATATAGTAGTTACTCACGGGCATGGCGATCATATTGGAGATTCTATAGAAATCGCTAAACAAAATGATGGCTTAATTATCGCCGTGAATGAATTGGGCAATTATTTCAAATCCAAAGGTGTAAACGCCCATAATATGCATATTGGTGGAGCATTTAATTTTCCGTTCGGTCGTTTGAAGTTTACTATTGCTCATCATGGTTCTGCTAATGCAGAAGGGCAGTATATGGGCGAGCCAGCCGGAGTATTGATTACTATGGGCGGCAAAACTGTTTATCACACTGGGGACACAGGCTTGTTCTATGATATGAAGTTGGTCGGCGAGATGCATAAAATTGATGTGATGATGGCTCCTATCGGCGACAACTTTACGATGGGCATTGATGATGCTGTGAAAGCTACTGAATTTGTGCAACCGAATTTAGTAATTCCGATGCACTATAATACATTCCCTGTAATTGCAGCCGATCCGAATGAGTTTGCTCATAAAGTAAGTTTAATTGGCAAAAAGGCTAAAGTAATGGAGTTCAACGAAACAATAACTATTGAATAGCATATTTGATTCGTTATGTGCTTAATTGAATTAGAATATTTATACATATTAGAAAAGTGTTTACACCTTGGCATTAGTGCTTTTGTCGGTGTAGGCACTTTTTTACTCTATAGGCATTAAAATATATTTACCCATAATCAGTCTAACTTTTTTTAGAAATCAACAATAATGGAACGCAAACAGATGATTAACCAAGTAAGCAGAATTTTAACTGAGTATTTAGAAAAATCTGAAATTGATTTAATTGATATACGTGAATTTTTGTATAAGGTGAGTCCAATCATCCAAGTTGCTCGAATTTATTTTATTTCTTATGAAAACGCAGATAGTTATCGAATTAGTAAATTCTTGTTTGATCCGTTAACATTCGATTATATAGATAATTCTATTGTAGATGGTAAAATAATCAAACAACTTGAAAAGGATATTGACCGTAGAGCTGATAATAATGAAATCCGAGAAATATTCTTCAAGGAATCTGAGTGCATTGCATTTTATATACGCAGAGATAGCGGACG
>CAZIIZ010000309.1:0-4444 GCA_964539225.1 uncultured Hyphomicrobiales bacterium
ATACATATACGTATTCAATACCATTACGCTATTGCCGCCAATTATTTTAAAATTTGTGTAAGCGACTGTAGGATTATTAAACACATCCCAAGCTCTAATTTTTATAGTGTGCAAGCCGCCGGATAGTTCGAATAATATTTTTTCGATACTTCCTGCTTTGGGATTACTAAAAGAGCTTTTGTAAAGCGAAGTCAAGTCTATACTTTCGTCGTTATCGTCTAACCATGCTTCAATTTTATGCCCTATGCCTGCACCAGCAGTATTGATTCCAGTTTCATCTTTTAAATCGACAATAAGCAATGGTGTATTACCAACGGTATTGCCCGAAACAAATTTACGTGAGTCTAAATATACGTTTAGTTCTGGACCATTGATTTCTACTGGAGCATTTTCATCTATATCCTGCACTCTAATTCTATCTGTTCCGCCCAAAGCATTATCTTGATTTGTAGTATCTATTGCATAAATATTAATTTTCGCACTACCTGTGGCAAAGCTAATATCCTTTGGGATAAAAAACTCAGCTTGCAATTCGCCATTTACTACTAAAGCTGACGATTTGCTTAAAGCATTGCCAATTTTTTTAATACTATTTACAGATCCGTTATTCTCAATGACAGTGATTTGCTCGGAGGCATCCATCAGCGTTACGATAGCACTACCATTAAAAGTAGTGTTCGTGTCGCCATTTGGTTTTAAGATATGAGCTTTTAGCGAAACCTTCGATAATCCTTTTAATTCAATTTGTTCAGTAGTTTCTGCAAGTTTTATATTATTGATTTCGTCAATCTCTACTCTAGATTCCGGGAAATGCAACACAATTGATGGATCGCATAACAATTCGTACTTAGCTTTGTTCATAGCGTCAACAATATTCTTATTTTTCAAAGCTAATGTTACTTCGCCTATCGATTTATATGCATTATCTAAATTCCTTTTTAACAATTCAGTATAGAAACTGTATGTAAATCCTCCGTTAGTTCCGATATAAACACTTCTCGACGGTATCAAAGTGCCTATAGCCGCTCCTTGTTTAAACAGAACCATTGCCTCTGCACCTGAAACAGCATCAGCAAGATCAAATCTGCTAAAATCACAAGTAGCTGCAAAGCAGAAGAACATTTTATCAGGATTTCTGAATAATGGTAAGGTTAAATCTCGTTCAAGAATTTCTTCGTCAGTCCATACTCTCGGATTGCCATGACCAATAAAATTTAATATCACTGTACCGGATGTATTTACTTTCGACAATATATCCTCAGTTACTTTCGGCTTTCTTCTGCCATTAGGTACATTTTCGAAAGGATATTGAGCTAAATAGATTTTGGTTATTTGAAAATCTGAAAGCATAGGGTCATTCGCTGAAAATTCACTCTGAGATAAGTGGTCGGGCGATTCAGTATTATTTGTTTCATTTGGATGATATGAATCATCTGCTACAAAAGTAAAATTCGCATTCCAGTCATCGTTTGAAGATGCAGTTTCGTATCTTCTAATTTTTTCTATCATTGCAGAACCGCTCTGATTGTCTGTTAAGGGAATTCTGCCGATAGCAATGTCCATAAGGTTATCATTTCCATCAACCATGGCAAAGTAATCATCGCTGCAGTATGAAGCATCTCCATCAAAAGACATTACATATTCATCAGCGATTTCCCAAGTCGGAACGAAATTAATATTTTTTGTAGCAACATTTTTATAATCATAATGAGCATCGCCCCATAATATTACAAATTTAGGTGCTTTATCGCAATTATGATATTTGTACGCTATAAAATTACGAATAGCAGTTGGGTCGGGCATACCTGCTCCGAATTCAGTATAGATGTCGGACGTTAAATAAACCTTAGCTGAATACTTACCTTGAGAATTACGATAATTAATGTATTCTTCGGCAGATGCCTTTAAATTGGGATGGGTTATCACTAATATATCAGGCGAAGTCAAATCAGCTCTTATATTCGGAAAAGTGATAAGCTCAGGATTTGCTTTTATCGGTTTAGAACTTAGGAAATACTTAAACTGCGATTTATCGCTCGGTTCGGATTTCATAGTAAATATACTGCCGGTGCTGCTATAATTCTTTAACAATATCGGTCCCGACGGATTCGATACATCCCAAGCAAATATTTCGCCATTCTGAAAATTGGTGATAGTAGTCTCTGTACCGCCGATTAATTTTGGATCGTAATCGAAAGATAATTCATCATCGACAGCAGTAAAAGCACGAGGATAAGAAATAACATAATAATCTAAATACGGAGTTCCATAAATTCCTTGCTTAGAAGTAGAGTAATCAATTTTAATTATACTACGATCATCGGAAGCAATTTTCGAAGCAGGAAGGGAATCAATCGACATATTTCGCACCGCATCACACTTTGAACCATCAATAACAATATTTCGGAATCGTTCATTGTTTTCTGATATGTTGAAATTTCCAAAATAGCCTATGCCAGATCCTAATCTTTGGGCTACCATAATTTTATATTCAATTTTTTCGGATCGGTCTAAATTATAAAGACGGTTTGTAATGGTGAGAGGAAATATCGAGCGTCCGAGCCATTGTCTGCCCGAGCCTTCGTGGAATACATTCTCATCGTCAGTTTCAGAATAAATTCTATGCTTGTATATTATAGGGCGATTTACTATTTCGCTGCCTGTATATTCTTTAGGAGTTGCTCTTTTGCCTTCGTCTCCGCCCCAAGATACTAGATAATATGACTTGGTAGAGTATGGATTAATATATCTATCAACGGATACTCTATCGCTAGAATATTTTCTTTTGATACCTTTCACGGCAGAAGCATAAAAGATTACTTTATCTAAATTTCCGTTATTATCTGTGCGGACTACTAACTCTTGCTGAGGTAATTCTTTGAACTGCTCACTATTCGCTGTTTCGTCCATAATGTCTCCACCATAGCCGAACACTTTAATTGTTTTAACTAATTCCGGAGTCAGATTCGCACCTAATTTATTAAAATCGCTTGCATCTAAATAATAAGCACCTTCACGGTCTATTGCAATTTTCGCCCAGTTATTGCCATAATCTGCTTGCAATTTATCGCTTTTATCCAATTTATATTTTACGGAATTCTTCGGAGAAGTCCAGTATGGTACGTCTTTTGAATTCAAAGTAGTAAATAAATTTGAATGATTCACACTGCTATTAATCAACGCATTCTTTTCGTCAAATTCAATAGTTAATTCAGCTTCTTCAATTATTTCTATTTCTTGAGATTTGTTATCATATATTGCAGCAAGCATTTCTACTCCGGCTATATACTGCCCTGAAGCTATACCTTTGTAATATACATTTATTGATTTTGGGGAATAAATATTATATTTTTCATCCACAGGCACATAATCAGCATTATCCACAGCCAATTGACAATTAGGAACTATCATTCCATTGATTTTTCTGCTTTTTTTGATTTTAAAATCTGTAATTCTAAAGCCTGTCGCCGATGGAACAGTAAAATCATTAGAGACTACAAAATTTGCCGGTCCGCCCTGATTGCTTTCGCTTGAAGTAGCATAAGCTCCGCCGAACCGAGGCAGTATATAAGCCCTATCTTTTATATTTATCGTATCAATTTTTTGGAATTGAGTATTGATATTAAGTTTTAAAATTTTGCGATTGGATTGAAGCACCGAAATTCCCTCGGCAAATGCACCAACCGTACTAAATAATACGACACAAACGACACTGATTGCTAAAGCAAGTGTTTGGATTTTAACTTTCATAATTCGTCTCATTATATAGTACAACAAAAACGACAGTATTACCGCTGGGAATACACAAAACAGTCGGGGACGTTTTAAAGTGTTCCTAATAAAATGCAATAATATGTCAATAGGTAGAAATTTTCGATATGTTACTCTTTATTTTTGGAATTAAATATTAAGTTTAATAATTAACTGTTTTCGATAGACGCTTTAAATATAATTTATTTTAGAAATTTCCATATTATTTTAAATTATTTGCTATTTTGTGATATTATTTTTGAATTTTCTTAGTTCAATGCTTATTTTATTCAAATTGCCTCTACAAATATAATTTATATTATTATCGCAGAGGCAATTATTGATTTTTGAATCCGTTTTATCGCTTTATTTATTTATTCACTACGAAACGAATTGTTTGCACATTATTCTTATTGTCTTTCACAGTCAAGAAATATGAACCCGCAGACAATGATTCAGTATTTACTGATAATACTTGCTCGCCGACACCTTGATTCTCAATTGTTTTAGTATAGAATACTTCGCCAAGCTCACTGCTAATCTGCAATGAATAATTACCGATATTTTGGATATTAAATTTTGCGTATAATTGGCTAACTGTCGGATTTGGATATACTTGAATACCAATTGAGCTATTTGCATCATTTACAGCAGAAGCAGAATGCTCAATAGAATAAAAGCCATCTGGTGCAGT
>CAZIIZ010000310.1:0-4431 GCA_964539225.1 uncultured Hyphomicrobiales bacterium
ATATTTTTAGTAATTCTATCGGCACTACACAATTCAATAAAACTTATTGCTTGACCAAAATAATAGACAGAAATGATAATTATTTGACATTGAAATACAAAGTAGCGAATAGTCAAATACTTTTAGATAGCGTAATTAGTTCTTCGGGCAATCGCTTTTTAGCCTTGGAATATTACACTACAACCGATCAAGAAAATTTACTCAAAAAAGTTAAAGACGTGAGCGGTAGATTTATACAATTTGAATACGATGCCAATAACCTATTGACTAAGTTCTACAACTTAGAAGGCTTGGCTACTCAATATTCATATTTAGCGAATTCTGATAATATGCCTGTGATTGAATCGATTACTTTGCCAAAGGGCAATAAAATCAAAAATCAAAATGAGTCCACATCTCGCACTCCAAATCAAACAGCGAGAATGATTGGGCAGTCTATCACAGGACCGGACAATACGCAAATCGCAGCAACTACTTATACCAAAACAGCAGCAAATGCAGTTAGTATGAGCGATGCAAGCGGCAATACTGTAAATACTACTTTCGACAGCCAGAACAGAATGGAAAAAATTTCTGATGCCGGAGGCGAAACAAAATTAGTATATGGCGACCCAAATCATAAATATTTAACTACTCAGACTTCTGATGCCAAAGGAAATATTACTGATTTGACTTATGACGCTAAAGGTAATATCCTAAACGTGAAAAAGCCTTGTGGAGTAACAGTTTCGATGGTGTATAATTCAATGAACGACGTAGTAACTACTACCGATGCCAAAGGCGTAATCAGCAGAATGTATTACGACGCTAAGGGCAATTTAATTCGTTCCGAAGGATGGCGAGACACTACTTCAATTGCGTATTATCCAAATGGAGCAATTGATTCGGTAGTCAATCCATTAAAACGAGCTACTAAATTCACTTATAATCAATATGGAAATCCGACATCAGTGCGAGACAATCTCGGCAATACTGTTCGATACGAATACGACGCATTGAGCAGAACAATTAAAACTTATGATGCCAAGAATAATGCAAATCAGTTTTTCTACAAAACAAATGATATGCTTGATTCGGCAATAGATGCTATGAACTACCGCACTAAATATAATTACGATGCGAACGGCAATTTGCTTAAAATTACCGACCCACGCAATTACGCAACCAATATGTTTTATAATTTACAAACTGATGTGTTGGATTCCGTTAAAAATAAAGTAGGATTGCGAACTAAATACGAATACTATCCGAATTTCTCATTGAAGAAAATCACTAAGCCGAACGATCAAGCAATTAATTACGAATACGATAACATCGGACGCTTGAACAAAGTAATTACTCCGAGCCGGACATATTTATATAATTACGATGCCAATGGCAATGTGCTAACGGCAGCAGCCGGAGCAAGCACGATTACTTTCAATCAATATGATTCTTTGGATAGAATTAAGCAATATTCTACCTCGGACGGCGATGTATTGCAATATGAATATGACTTGAACAGCAACATTTCCAAAATTATTTATCCGGGCAATAAAGCAGTGGAATATACATATTATCCCGATAATTTAATGGAAAGCGTTAGAGACTGGAATAATCAAATTACTCGCTATGTTTATAGAGCTGACGGTTCGCTCGATACCACTTATAATGGTAATGGCACGAAGACAATTCATTTGTTCGACAATGCCGGCAGAATGATTGGTTTGAAAAATACTAAATCCAATGGCGATATAATCAGCAAATATTTCTTTGTGCTGGATTCAAATGGAAATCAAGTCGATGTCAGCGAACGTGAGCCATTAGAGAAAAATATTCCGGCTTCAGGTCAAAGTCAATATACTTACGATGCAGCAAATAGAATTTCGACTGCGACAATCAATGGCTCAAGCGAAAGCTATTCATACAACAACAACGGATGGATTAGTTCGCTTACTCGCAACGGAGCAACAACTAATTTCTATTTCGATGCCGAGAATACTTTGAATAATATCACCGGAGCTTCGACAGCTGAATATGTTTATGATGCTATGGGCAATAGAACTATTGCAAATCGAAACGGAGTGATGCGTCGCTACGTCCACGATTTGAATTCTGAATTGAAGAATGTATTGATTGAGCGAGATGAATCCGGCAATGTATTGAATTATTTCATCTATGGTGCAGGTTTAGTTTCGAGAATTAAACCAAACAATCAAACTCATTATTATCATTATGATTACCGTGGTTCAACAATTGCCATGACCGATGCAAATCAAAATATTACGCATAAGTATTCTTATGGCTTATACGGCGAACTTCTGAATAGCAACGAACCAATCGGCGATGCGAATATGTATCGTTATGTAGGCAAATACGGAGTTATGGACGAAGCAGTAGCTTCAATTCCTTTCTACTATATGCGAGCCAGATATTACGACCCGAAAAACGGTAGATTCCTCAGCGAAGACCCAATTTGGAGCAATAATCTTTATGGCTATGCCGGAGGCAATCCGGGTATGTCGATAGATCCAAAGGGGGAATCAGGGCGATTCCCTGATGAAAAAAGTACTGTTGCCCAATGGAAAAATCAAAAATGCAGTTTACAACAACATGAGCAAACGGAAAAACGGTTACAAAAAGAATTAAAAACGCATGAAGATGAATCAAAATATCAAACAACAAAAGAAGCTATAGAAGAGGTCGGTGAAGATTTAACTGGTGCTATTAAGTTCGGAACTGAAGTTATTGGTGGGATGGTAGCAAAAAGTATTGGCTTTCCAGTTAATCCTGTAAGTGTAGCAAATGGTTCTACAGCAGCAATTTATTATCAAAGTACTGGAGACGTAGATAATAGAAACAAAGCATTAGGGGGCGTGGCAGTATCGCTCACAAGTGATTTACTATTAGGTAGTACAAATAGTTATTATTCTGCTTCTGATAAAGTTACTTCACAGACTGCACAAGTAGTATTAATTAACTATACACCTACCGCAGGCAAAACAGTTGCAAAAAAAATAATAAGTGAGGCGGTAGATGAAAAGATTAAAAAATCAACCAAAAACAATACATCGAGAGGAGCTTCAGGAAGTTGGTAATGAAACAGTTAATGAATAGAAGTAGTTCCTTTAGTTTGAAAATAGTTATTATCAGTTTTTTTCAATTAATAAGTGCTTTAGCACTTTTCTCCCAAACAATCAACTATGATGCTAAGGGTAGAATACAGGGAACAAAATACGGCAACAGCACTAAGCTGGCATTTACTTACGACGGTACGGATAATATCTTAACCAAGACATTTTCCTCGTCGTTGATAGCGACTCCTAAGCAGATACAACCTGCGGACGAAGCCACTAACCAAAACACGAATGTACTCGTTAAGTGGAACAGAGTAAGCGGAGCTACAAGCTACAAAACTCAGATTTCGCCGGACTTGACATTCAAAAGCGGAGTATATACTCAATCGCTAACAGATTCGAGCTTGACATACCTTTGCCAAGCCAACAAAACATACTATTGGCGAGTGAAAGCCTTTGGTGGAGCGGATTCGAGTGCGTGGAGTCAGATATGGGAATATAAAACCGGAACAGGTGCTGCCGGCTATACTCTTTCCGGTACGCTGAAATATGCGAATTCTGCCGCTACTGCTATGAATAACTGCACGATAGTTATTAAAAATTCAAGCAATAGCGAAGTAGCACGAGCAACTACGGACGGAAGCGGAAATTATTCTGTTTCTGGGCTTGCGAATGGAACTTATACAATAGAAGTTTATACAACAAAGCCATCAGGCGGATTGAACTCTTTAGATGGTGCTTCTCTTCGCAAAAAAGTCGGAAATATTATTTCGTATAGTCCGATTCAGGTGTTAGCAGGCGACATTAACAACAACGGCAGCATAAACAGTTTAGATGTTGCTCCTTTGCGTCAAAAAATTGGTAACTTAACAGCTACTAACTGGCGTATTGCAAATTTTGTATTCAATCCAACGACAGTAACAATCAATGGAGAAAATACTGTGTTAAATATTCTGTCGCTTTGCGGCGGTGATGTAAATGGCAGCTTTACTCCTTCAAGCAATTAAAATTGCTTGAAAGTTACGAGGTTTAACCACTTAAACTCCTCCGCTTAGCCGAGCAATCGCAGAGCGGAGGAGTTTTTTTATAAATATGCAAATAAATAAAAATAATTTGCAACAAAAGTGAGACATTTTCGTAACTGAAGTGTTACTGTGAATATATTAGAATATTATAGAAATTGAAATTCGAGAAAAGCCGATATCAAACTTTCAAAAATCAAGAGTTTCGAAGCAAAATTAAGTAATTTGTTTAATCATTCAAGGATGAACCGATGGCAAGCGACAGTAATCAGCAAATTCAAGTATCATTCGCTAATCGAAAGGAGGCAATGGAATGCACAGATTAGCCATGGCGATAAAATTAAGTCCGAAAA
>CAZIIZ010000311.1:0-4406 GCA_964539225.1 uncultured Hyphomicrobiales bacterium
ATCGAAACTGGAGAATGGTTGCAATTGCCGCTCGAAGTAGTCCGCAATAGTTGGCAATTCGAACAAGAAGAAATAGACTTAATGCGATTGGCTTTTTCGAATGATTATGCAAAGCTTTCTAGCGAATCGAATACTTTAGTGATTAGTTCCCGGCAAAAAGTACGGTTGCTTGATTTCCTGAGTCGATATTTCAGTTTTCATTTAGAGAAGAAATTTTATTACACAGTATATTGATTTATCTATTTAAAATTCAAGAAAGAAAATAATAGCAGATGTTTTTTGATATTGGTTTAACTGTTCTATTAGTCTTATTAAATGGCTTTTTCGTAGCTTCGGAATTCGCCATAGTTAAGGTTCGTGCATCGCAAATAGAATTAAAAATTCGCGAAGGCGTTGAATCTGCCAAAAGAGCTAAACAGATAATTACTCATTTAGATGAATATTTATCGGCTACTCAATTGGGAGTTACCTTAGCGAGCTTAGGTTTGGGTTGGATTGGGGAGAGCGTTGTCTCGAAATTAATCTATGACTTTATGGCATTTATTGGGTTTGCATTAACTGAAGCTATGGCTAAGCAGATTGCTTTGCCGAGTGCTTTCATTTTAATTACAATTCTCCATATCGTCTTTGGCGAATTAGCTCCAAAATCTTTGGCTATCCAAAGGGCTGAAGGAGTTACCATGGCTATATCGCTTCCGCTCAGAACTTTCTATTTAGTATTTAAACCCTTTATATGGACTCTAAATGCTTTTGCTAATAAGCTTCTACAATTGTTTGGTATTGAAGCTGTAAGCGAAGAGCTGCATAATCATAGTGCTGAAGAATTGCGATATTTACTTGAGGAAAGTTCAAAGCAAGGAGTTCTAGCAAGTGCTGACCACGAATTAATGGAAAACGTGTTTCAGTTCTCTCAGACTCCGATCAAGCAGGTTATGATACCGCGTGGGAGAATTGTTGGAGTAGAATTGTCGATGAATAAAGAACAATTCATAGCAAAATTTATAGAAGAAGGATATTCGAGGATGCCGGTGTATGATAAGAATATTGATAATATTATCGGTACAGTTTATTCGAAAAATATTATTGATATGATGTCGAATCCGAATCTATTAGTTATGCAAGATCTGATTCGACCGCCGTATTTCGTGAGCGAGGATGAGAAAATTGATAAGGTCTTCCGATATATGCAGAAAAACAAAGTACATATCGCAATTGTTTTGGATGAATTCGGCGGAACTGCCGGATTAGCTACTTTGGAAGATATTATCGAGGAAATATTTGGCGAAATTCAAGATGAAGACGATGAAGAAATTCCAAATGTGAAGGCTATCTCCGAAACTGAGTTTATAGTTCAAGCCGGAGCTACTATTGCTGACGCAAACGATGACTTGCCGTATCCATTGCCCGAAAGCGATGACTACGAAACAATTGGCGGCTTAATTATTAACGAGATGGACAGAATCCCAGACAATGGCGAGCGAATTGATTTGTACGGATATAACATTCATATTATTTCAGCTTCTAATTTACTAATTGAAACTGTAAAATTGACATATTTAGGTTTGGAGGACGAAGACAATGAAGAAGATTAATTCGATTTTTATAATGATTATTGCATTTGCAGTAGCGAGTATAAATGTCTATTCTCAAGGTGCGGCTGGCAATTCTGCTTCATTCGAGACGCAGAAAATTGTAGATATGCCTACTGCTGGAATGATAGCTAAGGGCAATTATACCGTTAATACTAATATTTATACTCCGGGCGGAATCATGGTAGAGTTTTGTGCGGGATTATTCAAAAACTTTTCAATGGGTGTGGCTTTCTCTGGAACTGGAATTATTGGTCGAGATGATATGTCGTTCCAAAAAATACCGGGATTTAACTTTAAATTTAGATTTATTGATGAGCAAAAAACAATACCGGCTATCGCTGTTGGATTTAATTCTCAAGGGCATGGAGCTTGGATGAAGAGTCCTGAAAGATTTGAAACTATGTCGCCGGGTTTCTTTTTAGCCGCAAGCAAAAATTTTGTGTGGTCATTAGGCGACGTAGCCGCTCATTTCGGTATTAATTACTCTGTTGAGCCGAATGCAGATAATAAAGCAGTTAATTTTTATATCGGAGCCGAGCAATCTATCGCTTCAAACTTTGCTATTAATTTAGAATATAATTTCAACCGAGACGAAAAGAATTACAAAGTGTTGTCCTCGCTCGGCACTCTCAATACTTCATTTCGATATTCGATTACCAAAGGTGTAACTTTAGAATTAGAGTTGCGAGATTTGCTCCAAAACCGTAAAAGTTCAGACGGAGCACAATTAGAGCGACGTTTAAATTTAGAAATTGTACGAGCATTCTAATTGATTATTATGAAATGGCTACTAAAAATAATTTCTACCTTCCGCAGGTTTCTTAATCCTGCGGAAGGTTTATAGTTTTAATTATATTCAACCTTAGCAGCCAAATCCTCAATTCCAATCATAAATTTATTCGTAAACAAACTTCCAAAGGACTAAGAATCCTCCGAAAAACGAGAAATATTTTAATTATTTTGCGAAGTGATAAATTCGCGACCGTCTTAACATAGAATTAATTTATAATAAAATCTCGTTTGTTGTGTCTAAGAAAGATTAAATGTACAAAACAAATTACCTTTTGTAAATTATTAATATTAAAAATCAGATAGCTATATGAAAAAGGCAATAAATATTTTGAAAAATCCAGATTATTATTTCAATAGAGAGATTAGTTTAATTGAATTCAACAATAGAGTGCTTAACGAAGCCGAATGCAAAGAACACCCACTTTTAGAACGACTAAAATTTATAGCAATTCTTAGCTCGAATTTGGATGAGTTCTTTATGATTCGTATCGCTGGATTAAAGCGACAAATTGCCGCAGGATTCCAAGAATTGACCTTAGACGGCAAGACACCATCAGAGCAATTAAAAGAATGCGAGCAAAGGTTACGCCCTTTGTATAAAAGACAAGAAAAGATTTTAAGAGACGACATCCTTCCGGCATTAGAGATGCAAGGCGTTTTTGTGTTGGATAGAGACGAACTTGCCGAGGATGAAATCAATTATTTGAAGGAATATTTTCAGGATACTGTTTTAGCTTTACTTACGCCGCTAACCTTAGATTCGGCACATCCATTTCCTCGTATTATTAATCGTTCGCTTAATATAGCTTTCGTATTAACTAATCCAGAGAAACCCGAAGATGACCAAAGGATAGCATTTATTCAGATACCCACATTTTTGCCAAGATTAGTTCGCTTAGAAAGGGAAGAAGCATTCCATTTTGTACTAATTGAGCAAATAATTAAACGAAATGCCGACTTGCTGTTTCCGGGACTGAGCATTGAAACTATGAACACCTTTCGTGTAACGCGAGATGCGGATATAGAAATCGCAGATGATGAGGCTGAGGATTTAATGGACGAAATTGCCGAACAAGTAAAGCATAGGAAATGGGGAACTGCCCCTGTAAAATTAGAAGTAAGCCCCAAAATGCCACGATTTTTAGTCGAATTTTTAATGGAATCTTTAGAGCTAGGGGTCGAAGATGTTTATATTCACGATAGACCGCTGAATTTACCGGATCTGATGAGTTTAATGAAGCTAGATTTGCGAGGATTGAAAGACACTCCATTTTTAACTCGACCATTGCCAGAATTTTTCTCGGAAGATACTAATATTTTCGATACTTTGAAACGTAAAGATTTAATTGTGCATCATCCATTCGATTCATTTACTAATAACGTTTTGAAATTTATCAATACTGCCGTTAACGACTCGGATGTGATGGCTATCAAAATAACTCTGTATAGAGTTGGGATGGATTCTCCAATCGTCGAAGCATTGAAGCGAGCCGTCGAAAAAGGCAAAGAAGTAACAGCTTTCGTAGAATTGAAAGCAAGATTCGACGAAGAAAACAACATTCTCTGGGCTAAAGAATTAGAAAATGTCGGAGTACACGTAGTTTATGGAGTACTCGGACTTAAAACGCACTGCAAAATTGCTTTAGTAGTGCGGAAAGAAAATAATAAATTACGTACTTACGTGCATCTAAGTACCGGAAATTATAATCATATAACTTCGAGAATATATACGGACTTAGGACTTTTTACTTCTGATGAAGCAATCGGACAAGACGCTATTAATTTATTTAATTTCTTGACAGGTTATTCAAATTATAAGGATTGGAAGAAGTTAATAGTAGCTCCTAATGATTTACGCAAAAGAATAGTACAATTAATTAATAGAGAAACTGAACTTCATACCGAAGAGAATCCTGGACTAATTTTTGCTAAAATGAATGCTTTGGCTCACGAGGAAGTAATCCAAGCCTTGTATAAGGCATTTCTCATTTACGCTTTGGTAATAAACCAATCCGTGCTCCT